>NZ_SDIG01000187.1:0-11880 GCF_004122755.1 Streptomyces sp. TM32 | reverse complement strand
GGTGGGGGTGCCGTCCGGGGTGCCGTCGGGGGTGATGGTCGTCACGGCGGAATTGCCTCGATTTCATTGGCCTGGCGTGAAGGTGACCGGCAGCCGCGGGGGCTTGGCTCCGGTCGGAGGTACCTGGAGGGTCTTCAGCGCGAACGCCATGACCTGCTGGTAGATCGGGCCGCAGACCTGACCGCCGAAGTAGCTGCCCGCGGTGGGGTTCTGTACGGCGCAGTACACCGTGAGGCGGGGCTTGTCGGCGGGGGCGAAGCCGGCGAAGGACGCGGTGTAGCCGTGGTAGCGGCCGGTCCGGGGGTCCACCCGGTTGGAGGTGCCGGTCTTGCCGCCGACCCGATAGCCGTCGATCTTCGCCTTCGCGCCGGTGCCCGCCTCGTCGTCGACCACCGATTCGAGCATGGTCGCGAGCGTGGTGGCGGTCTTCCGGCTGACCACCCGGTTCTTGGCGGGCCGGGGCGCCGGAACGAACTTCCCGTCGGGGCCGGTGGTGCCGCGGACCAGGGAGGGGGCGATGCGCTCGCCGCCGTTGGCGATGGTGGAGTAGACGGAGGCGGCCTGGACGGCGTTGAGTGACAGCCCCTGGCCGAACGGGATGGTGAACTGCTGCGAGGTGTTCCACTTCTGCGGCTTGGCCAGGATGCCGTCGGTCTCGCCGGGAAACCCGAGGCCGGTCGGCTTCCCGATCCCGAACCGGCGCAGATACGAGTAGAGGACCCGGTTGGCCTCCGGCTGGGTCCTGCCGAGCTGGCCGGCCGCGAGAATCGTGCCGATGTTGCTGGACTTGGCGAGCACGCCGTTGAGCGTCAGGTGCCAGGTGGCGTGGTCGACGTCGTCCGCGAACAGCCGGTCGCCGCGGTGCAGCCGGTTGGGCACGGTGACCCGGGTGGACGGGGTGGCGACGCCCTCCTCCAGGACGGCGGCCAGCGACATCAGCTTGCTGGTGGAGCCCGGCTCGAAGGCGTCGGACAGCGCGGCGTTGCCCAGCGCCTCCGGCTCGGCCTTCGCGATGTCGTTGGGGTCGAAGCCGGGCGCGTTGGCGAGCGCCAGGATCTCGCCGGTGCGGCTGTCCTGGACGACGACATAGCCGCGGTCGGCCCGGGAGCGGGCGACCTGCTCGGTGATGGCCTTCTGGGCCGCCCACTGGATGTCCCGGTCGAGGGTCAGCTCGACGTCGCTGCCGGGGACGGCGGGGTGCTCCTGGGTGTCGCCGGTGGGCACCCGGCGGCCGCCGGACTGGGCGTAGACGAGCTTGCCGTCCTTGCCCGCCAGCTGCTTGTTCAGGCGCGCCTCCAGTCCGCCGCCGCCCTTGCCGTCGCTGCCCACGAAGCCGAGGACGCCCGAGGCGAGGTCCTTGTTCGGGTAGAGGCGCCGGCTGTGTTTGTCGGCGAAGATCCCGACCAGGACGTCGGGACGGGGGGCGCGCTTGGGGGCGGCGGCCGCCCTGGCGTCGAGGCGTGCGCGCAGGTCCTTGATCTTCTTCCAGACCTGCGGGCTCTGCTGCCGGGCGAGCAGGACATAGCGCACCGTGGGCTGATCGAGCTTCCGGGCGAGGGTGGCCTTGTCCTGGCCGAGGATCGGGGCGAGCAGCGCGGCGGCCCGCCGCGGCGCGTCGCCGATCTTGGTCTTGGCGGGCGCCAGCAGGCTGGGGTCGGCGGTGATGTCGTACGCGTCCACGGTGGTGGCCAGGTCCACGCCGTTGCGGTCGGTGATCGCACCGCGCTCGGCGGCCAGCTTGACCGGTACGTAGCGGTTTTCGTTGGCCTTGGCGGCGTACGCCGAGGCATCGACGGCCTGCACCTGGAAGAGCCGTACCACGAAGATCAGCATGATCAGCGTCAGCCCGAGGGCGATCAGCCGCAGCCGGGGGCGCGGGCTGCCGAGGCGGAGCACCGGCTGCCCGGGGCGGGGGCGGGCGGCGGGCCGCCGGGCCGCGGGCCTCGGGGTGCCCGGCTTCGGGGTGCCCGGCTTCGGGGTGCCCGGCTTCGGGGCGCCCTGCTTGGGGGCGCCCTGCTTCGGGCCCGGCCGGGCCCCCGGGCTCCGGCCGGCGGACGGTCGACCGGAGCGGCCTGTTCCCTGACCGCCGCGCTGGGCGGGGCGCGGCACCCGGCGGGGGTCCCTGGGCTCGGTCATGCCGCGCTCACCTGCCGGCGGTCGTCGGGGAGGGAGCGGACGGGGCGCGCAGGGCGGCGGGCGAGGGCGCCGGCGCGCCGTCCGGTCCCGGCACCCCGGCGGCCGCGAGCGGCGACGCGGACGGGCCGGTACGGCCGGGGACGCCCGCCGTCGAGGGCTCGGCGGAGCTGCTCAGCGGCGCCCCCGTCGACGTGGCCTTGCTCGGCCGGCCGCGGACCGTGCCGTCCGGGAGCAGGAACGCCGGGGTGCCGCCCGGCACCATTCCCAGCGCCCGGGCGCGCCGCTCCAGCGCGTCCGGCGCGGAGTAGGCGTCCACGTCCTGCTGCAGGGCCTGCTGCTCGTCCGTCAGCTCGTCGGTCTTCTTCTCCAGCTTGCTCAGCTCGAACGAGCCTTGGTTGAGGGCGGAGTTGAGCAGCAGCAGGGCGATCAGGCCGGAGCCGAGCAGGACGACGATCAGGAACACGAAGGGCGTGCGCGCCGCCGTCCCCCGCCCGCCGGCCCCGGAGGGGAGCAGCGCGGCGAGGCGGTACTGCCTGCCGCGCGGCCTCCCCTGGCGTTTCATGCGGTGTCCTCGACGTACTCGCGGATGCGCTCCGCGCCGCGCAGCCGGGCGGGGGCGGCGCGGCGGTTCTCGGCGATCTCCTCCTCCGTGGGGAGCTCGGCGCCGCGGGTCAGCAGCTTGAGCCGGGGCTGGTAGCGCTCGGGGACGACCGGCAGCCCGGGCGGCGCCGTATTGGCGGCTCCGGCCGCGAAGACCTGCTTGACCAGCCGGTCCTCCAGCGAGTGGTAGGAAAGCACGGCGATCCGGCCGCCCACCGCGAGCGCCTTCACGGCCGCCGGAACGGCGCGCTCCACGCTCTGCAGCTCCCCGTTGACCTCGATGCGCAGCGCCTGGAACGTGCGCTTGGCGGGGTTGCCGCCGGTGCGCTTGGCGGCCTGCGGCAACGCGTCACGGATCAGCTCGACCAGCCGCGCGCTGGTCGTGAACGGCTCCTTGGCGCGCTCGCGCACGACGGCCTCGACGATCCGCTTGGCCTGCTTCTCCTCTCCGTAGGAGCGCAGGATCCGGACCAGCTCACCGGGCGCGTAGGTGTTGAGGACCTCCGCGGCGCTGATGCCGGTCGTCTGGTCCATCCGCATGTCGAGCGGGGCGTCCTGTGCATACGCGAAGCCGCGGTCGGCCTCGTCGAGCTGCATGGAGGAGACCCCGAGGTCGAAGAGCACACCCTGGACGCGCGGGGTCCCGAGCCGGTCGAGGACCTCGGGGAGCTCGTCATAGACGGCGTGCACCAGGGTGGCGCGCTCGCCGTACGGGGCGAGCCGCTCGCCCGCGAGCTTCAGGGCCGACGGGTCGCGGTCGAGGGCGATGAGCCTGGCCGCCGGGAAGGTGGCGAGCAGCGCCTCGCTGTGGCCACCGAGGCCGAGCGTGCAGTCGACGACGACCGCGCCGGGCTCGGCGAGCGCGGGGGCGAGCATGTCCAGGCACCGCTGGAGCATGACGGGGACGTGACGGGTGCTGCTGTTGTTCATACGGCGGCCCCGCCGCGCCCGGCCCGCCTGCCCGCGCAGAGCGCGCACTTCTTCCTGGTTCGCTCGCTACGCTCGCTCATGTGCCTTCCGATGGGCTGGGCGGCAGGTGGGTCCCCGGCCGCTGGCTGGGGGATGCCGCACGTACCGCTTGGTCCCCGCCCGCTCTGAAGGGGAAGTGGCCCTCCGGCGACGGGGAAGTGACGTCGGAAGACCATGGGAGCGGGAGGAGGCCGAGCCGTACGTACGATGCGCGCACGCGAGGAATCCGGTATCCAAGGAGAGCGTCACGCCTCCCACTTCGCGCCACTTTAGTCCACCGGCTGCCCCGGTCAATCAACCGGTTCCGCGCGTCCTGCGACGGCTTTGCCGCGGTCCTTCCCGCCGGCTTTCCCGGGGCCGCTCACCCGGACGGCGGGGTACGGACGGACCTGTGGGTTACCTCACAAGGAGTGATGTCGCCCCCTATGCCCGACCTCTCATGCGGCCGGACGAGCCGACGCCTATTACGGTGATTCCATGTCCATACCTGCATCGCAGCCGCTGCCCCCGTCCTCCGACAGCGCCGCCGACGGTGCCGCCGGCACCGTCACCGACAGTCTCGTCGAGGCGAATCGGCGCTACGCCACCTCGTTCACCGACCCCGGAATGGACGCCCGGCCCGTCCGCAAGGTCGCCGTCGTCTCCTGTATGGACGCCCGGATCGACCTGCACGCCGCCCTCGGCCTGAAGCTCGGCGACTGCCACACCATCCGCAATGCCGGCGGGGTGGTCACCGACGACATCATCCGGTCCCTGACGATCAGCCAGCGGGCGCTCGGCACCCGCTCGGTCGTCCTCATCCACCACACCAACTGCGGCCTGCTCAGCCTGACCGAGGACTTCCGCCATGACCTGGCGGCCGAGGTCGGACAGCGTCCCACCTGGGCGGTCGAGGCGTTCAAGGACCTCGACGAGGACGTGCGGCAGTCGATGCAGCGGGTACGTACCTCGCCCTTCCTCCTGCACACCGACGACGTCCGCGGCTTCGTCTTCGATGTGACGACGGGCCTGCTGCGGGAGATCGATCCGCAGCACTGAGGTGCCGCACCGGTCCGGCCGGTCCTGGCAGTTCTACCGGTTCTTCCGGTTCTGCCGGGGCGGGGGCCGGACCGGAAGGGCGGGTTCGCCCGGAAAGCCGGGAAAGCCGCGAGATAACCTTGTGAGTTATCCACAGGTCATGACGCGAAGCCGCGCGGGCGGCAAGAATGCGTACGTGACGTCGTCCCGGCCGTGGCCGGGCGCGATGCGCGCTTTCGAGGTGGGCCGGGTCCGAAGAGGGGGCACGCGCCCGTGGTGCGGGGCCGAGGAGGGCCGAGTGACGACGTATGACGAACGAGCGAGCCTCAGCGATCTGACCACCACCGCGGAGCGGGTCCGCCGGTCGGTGGAGGGCGTGATCGAGGGCAAGCCGGAGGTCGTACGGCTCGCACTGACCGTGCTCCTGGCCGAGGGACACCTGCTCATCGAGGACGTGCCCGGCGTCGGCAAGACCATGCTCGCCAAGGCACTGGCCCGCTCCGTCGACTGCTCGGTGCGGCGCATCCAGTTCACCCCGGACCTGCTGCCCTCGGACATCACCGGCGTCAGCATCTTCGACCAGCAGCAGCGGGACTTCGAGTTCAAGCCCGGCGCGATCTTCTCCCAGATCGTGATCGGCGACGAGATCAACCGCGCCTCGCCCAAGACCCAGTCGGCGCTCCTGGAGTCCATGGAGGAGCACCAGGTCACGATGGACGGGCAGACCTACGAACTGCCCAGCCCGTTCATGGTGATCGCCACTCAGAACCCGGTCGAGATGGAGGGCACCTATCCCCTCCCCGAGGCCCAGCGGGACCGCTTCATGGCGCGGGTGTCGATCGGCTATCCCAGCCCGGCGGCCGAGCTGCAGATGCTGGACGTGCACGGCGGCGCCTCGCCCCTCGACGACCTCCAGCCGGTCGCACACGCCCACGAGATCGTGAAGCTGACCGAAGCGGTGCGCGAGGTCCATGTCGCCGAAACGGTGCGCAGATACACCGTGGATCTGGTCGCGGCCACCCGCAGCCACCCCGAGCTGCGGCTCGGCGCCTCACCGCGCGCCACCCTCCATCTGCTGCGCGCCGCCAAGGCCGGTGCCGCGCTCCTGGGGCGGGAGTACGCCCTCCCGGACGACGTCCAGTCGCTGGCGGTGCCGGTGCTCACCCACCGGCTGCTGCCCACCGCCCAGGCCCAGTTGAACCGCCGTACGGCCGAACAGATCGTCCGGGAGATCCTGCAGCGCGTCCCGGTCCCCGATCCGTCCGTGCAGCCATGGCGCACACCCGGTCAGCGGCCGCCCGGCGTACGGGGGTTGTGATGTCCGAGGGGGGGAGCGGGGGGCCGCCGGACCGGGACGGACTGCGGGCGGCCCTCTCGGGGCTGACGACACGCGGCAGATCGTTCCTGGCCGCCGGGATGGCCGCCGCGGTGTGCTCCTTCCTCCTCGGACAGCCGGATCTGCTGCGGGTCGGTCTGCTGCTCGCCGCGCTGCCGCTGGTGTGCGTCCTGGTCCTGCACCGCACCCGCTACCGGGTCGCGGGCAGCCGCGCGCTCTCCCCGGCCCGGGTGCCCGCGGCCGCCGAGTCCCGGGTCCGGCTGCGGATGGAGAACGTCTCCCGGCTGCCGACGGGGGTGCTGATGCTCCAGGACCGCGTGCCGTACGTCCTCGGCCCCCGGCCGCGTTTCGTCCTGGACCGGGTCGAGGCCGGCGGCCGCCGTGAGGTCTCCTACCGCGTCCGCTCCGACCTGCGCGGACGCTATCCGCTGGGCCCGCTGCAGCTGCGCCTGTCCGACCCGTTCGGGATGTGCGAGCTGACCCGCTCGTTCAGCACCTGCGACACCCTCACGGTGGTACCGCGGGTCGAGCCGCTGCCGCCGGTGCGTCTGACGGGCGAGGCCGCCGGCTACGGCGAGGGACGGCAGCGTTCGCTGGCGCTGGCCGGGGAGGACGATGTCATTCCGCGCGGCTACCGGCACGGCGACGATCTGCGCCGGGTCCACTGGCGCTCCACCGCGCGCCACGGCGAGCTGATGGTCCGCAGGGAGGAGCAGCCGCAGAAGGCACGCTGCACGATCCTGCTCGACACCCGCGAGACGGCCCACCCGGGTGCGGGTCCCGACTCGGCCTTCGAGTGGGCCGTGACGGGCGCGGCGTCGAGTGCGGTGCATCTGCTGGAGCGCGGCTTCTCGGTGCGGCTGCTGACCGACACCGGCACCTCGGTCCCGGCCCCCGACGGCGCCGGCGGCTTCGGCGGCGGCACGGAATCGGCCGATGCCGCGGGCCTGGTGCTGGACACCCTCGCCGTCGTGGAGCAGTCCGAGGAAGAGGGCCTGTCGGCGGCGTACGACGTCCTGCGCGGCAGCAACGAAGGACTGCTGGTCGCCTTCTTCGGCGACCTGGACGAGCAGCAGGCGGCGGTGGCCGGGCGGATGCGGCAGCGCTGCGGTGCGGCCGTTGCGTTCGTCCTGGACGGCGACGCCTTCACCCGCCGCCCCGGCGGCCTCAGATTCTCCCCCGGCCAGGTCCCGGTGGCCGACCGGCTGCGGCTGCTGCGGCAGGCGGGCTGGACGGCGCTGCCGGTAACCCCCGGGGACGCGCTCGCCGACCTGTGGCGGGCGGGGGCCGGGCAGCAGCGCCCGGCGGACGCGGCGGAGGCGGACGCGGCGGAGACGGTGGCAGGGGGCCGGCCATGAACGGGTGCCCGACGCCTGCGCGGGAGAGGCGGCCGGGGCCGGCCCGCCGTGGTGGGAGCACGAACCGGAGCGGCGGTCGGCGCAGGCCGTGCCCGGCCGGTCCGGAGCCAAGGGGGGACCACGCATGAGCGGCCGGGCGCGGCTGGCGCTGTGCGCGGCGGTGGCCACCCTGTGTGCCGCCGGCGCGCTGCTGCCGCTGGTGGAGCCGATCGACTGGATGCTCCAGGCGGCCTTCCTGCTGGCCGTCGTGACCGGCGCGGGCGCGGCCGCCCGCCGGGCCCCCCTCGCCGGGCCACTGGTCATCGGCGTACAGGCTCTGGTCGCCGTGCTGCTGATGACCCTGTTCTTCGCGCCGGGCGAGGCCATCCTCGGCCTGCTGCCGGGCCCCGACGCCCTCGCGGAATTCGGCCGGCTGCTGCACGCCGGCGTACGGGACGTCGGCCGCTATGCCATCCCCGCCCCCGTCACCCCCGGCATCCGGCTGCTGCTGATCGCCGGTGTACTGCTGATCGGCCTGCTCGTGGACGCGCTGGCGGTCACGTACCGCAGCGCCGCGCCCGCCGGGCTGCCGCTGCTGGCGCTCTACTCGGTGGCGGCGGGGCTCTCCCAGGGCGGCGCGGGCCGGCTGCGGTTCCTGATCGCGGCCGCCGGTTACCTGCTGCTTCTGCTGGCCGAGGGCCGCGACCGGCTCTCCCAGTGGGGCCGGGTGTTCGGCGCCCGCGCGGAGCGCACGCGGGGCTTCGCCGTCGGCGGGCCCACGCCGGCCCCGGTGCGTACGGGCCGCAGGATCGGCGCGCTCGTGCTCGGCATCGCGGTGGTGGTACCCGCCCTCCTCCCCTCCCTGGGCGACGGGCTGTTCGGCGGCTCCGCCAGCGGCGGGGGGCCGGGCAGCGGCGGCGGCACGATCTCCGCGGTCAACCCACTGGTGTCGCTGCAGGACAGCCTCAATCAGCCCGAGGACAAGGAAGTCCTCAACTACCGCACGACCGCCGCCGACTCCCGCGACATGTATCTGCGGATCGTCGCCCTGGACCAGTTCGACGGCACGACCTGGAAGCCCTCCGAGCGGACGGTCACGGACGTCCCCGAGCAGCTTCCCCGGCCGCCCGGCCTCAGCTCCTCGGTCGACGTCAACCACGTCAACACCTCCATCTCGACCGCCGAGTGGTACGCCCAGAACTGGCTGCCGCTCCCCTACCCGGCGTCGAAGGTGGACATCTCCGGGCGCTGGCGCTTCGAGCCCCAGGGCCGCACGCTCGTCGGGGACCGCGGCCAGAACACCCACGGCCTGCAATACCAGGTCGAGAGCCTGCAGCTGCGGCCCACGTCCCGGCAGCTGGCCGCCGCCCCGGCGCCGCCCGCCAAGCTGCTGCGCGAGTACACCAAGGTCCCGGACTCCCTGCCCCCGGTCGTCGGCAGCACCGCCCGCCGGGTCACCCACGGCGCACCGACCGCCTACGCCAAGGCCGTCAAGCTCCAGGACTGGTTCGCGCTCAACGGCGGCTTCACCTACAACACGGAGGTCCGGGCCGGCAGCGGTTCCGAGGCCATCGCCCGGTTCCTGCGGCAAAAGGAGGGCTTCTGCGTCCACTTCTCGTTCTCGATGGCCGCGATGGCCCGGACGCTGGGCATTCCGGCCCGGGTAGCCGTGGGCTTCACCCCGGGCACCAAGCAGCCGGACGGCACGACCTCGGTCGGCCTCAAGGACGCCCACGCCTGGCCCGAGCTGTACTTCCAGGGCGTCGGCTGGACCCGCTTCGAGCCGACCCCGAGCCGAGGCAGCATCCCTGACTACGCCTACCCCGACACCTCGGCCCCGGCCGAGCCGGGCAACCCGGCCCCCGAGCCCTCCCGGTCCGCTGCCCCCTCGGACGGCGGTCCGTCCGCGGACCCGTCCTGCGGCCCGGACGAACAGCGGCCCGGCAGCGGATCGGCATGCATCACACTCCCCGCGGAGTCCGGTGCCCGCCCGCCAGGCGGCGGCACGTCCCCCTGGGCGATCGCCGGCATCGTGTCGGCCGCCCTGCTGGTCCTGCTGCTGCCCGCGGTCCCGCTGCTGTGGCGACTGCGTACGCGCTCCAGACGGCTGGCGGCCACGGGCGCGGACGGGGACCGCACGGCCGGCACCCTCGCCGCCTGGCGGGAGTTGCTGGACACCGCCTGGGACTTCGGCATCCTGCCGGACGAATCACTGACGCCACGCAAGGCGGCGGCACGGATCATCAGCATCGGAGAACTGCAACCGGAGCCCGCCGCGGCCGCCCACCGGGTTGCGGCAGCGGTCGAACAGGTCCTGTACGCCCCGCAACCGCAGCCGGTGTCCGGCCTCGCCACGGACGTACAGCAGGTCCGGGCCGGGTTGCGGGCCGGCGCACCCCGTGCGCTGCGGCTGCGCGCCCGGCTCGCCCCGCGCTCGGCGGCCCGCCTGGGCCGGGCCTGGTCCGCCCGCTGGACGGCCCTCCTGCTCCGGTGCCGCACCAGCCGCCCGGTCGCCCTGACGCGGCGCACGGTGACGGTCCTACGGCCGGGCCGACGGCGGGCATAGCGTCCGCGCTGGGCCGAAGCACCGGTATAGAGCGGGCCGTCGGCTCGCCGGCGGGCGAACCGCGGCCTGCGGGCAGAGAGCCCGCTCGCCGTCCACGACACACTCAGCGCAACCGCAACCGCAACCGCGGCCTTCGGTCTGCGTGCTGCGGAGACTTGTGCGGGGGGATGCTGCGCGAAGACGCGAGGAGCCGCAACTTGGCGAGGGGCGGAAAAGACGGAAGCGGCCGGAAGGCCGCTTCGGGGGTGTGAAGGAGGGCTCGCGTATGACGGCACCGGAGGGGCTCAGAGAACCCTCAGGGAGGCCCGTCACCGTGTCGATCCGTCGGCTCATTGGCCCTGTTGTTCGTCCCTGCGGCGCTGCCAGCGGTCCTCGATACGGTTCATCATCGAGCGCCGCTGCCTGGGCCGGCGTGCCGGTGCACCTGCGCCGCCTGCGGGACCCGTGCCGGACGACGGCTGCTGGCCCTGCCGGGGGGCCTTGCGCCAGCCGGTGACCGCCAGCACTGCGCAGCCGAGCATGACGAGGAAGCCCACCACACTGATCCAGATCTGCTGCGCGACCATGCCGGCCATGAGCAGGGCGATGCCCACCAGGAAGCCCGCGACCGCTTGGTAGACCCGTCGCCGGGTGTACGTGCGCAGCCCGCTTCCCTCAAGCGCTGTCGCGAACTTGGGATCTTCGGCGTACAGCGCTCGCTCCATTTGCTCGAGCATGCGCTGCTCGTGCTCCGAGAGCGGCACGGAGTCCTCCTACTCGTCGGTCGCGGGGGGCGACCGGGTGCGACCCTTTCAGGATAGGCAGGGAATCGCCCCCGTGAAACCCGCCCCTCGACGCCAGTTCACTGTCCGGGCCGCCGAGGAGACCGGTGGCGATGCTGCCTGCATTCCCCACCCGCCTGTCCGTCATGCCGGAACGTCGTACCCCGATCATACGGGGCGAAGGGGCTGATCGGGTGGTCTGTGGCCGACTGCACGCGGTAGTCGCTCGTGCCGCGTGGGTCAGTCGCGCTCCGCGAGGACGTGCAGCTGGGTGGCCACCGAGTGGAACGCGGGCTGCTCGGCGGCGGCCGCTTCGAGCTTCAGCAGGGCCTCCATGGCGCCCGGCTCGGTGTCGACCAGCACACCGGGGACCAGATCGGCGAAGACCCGTACGCCGTGGACCGCGCCGACCTGCAGACCGCTGGCGGACACCAGGTCCGTGAGCTGGTCGGCGGTGAACCGGCGCGGGACGGGGTCGCCCTCGCCCCAGCGGCCTGCGGGGTCGGTGAGGGCGTGCCGGGCCTCGGTGAAGTGGCCCGCGAGGGCGCGGGCGAGGACGGCGCCGCCCAGGCCGGCCGCGAGCAGGCTGAGGGTGCCGGCCGGGCGCAGCGCGTCGACGGCGTTGCGGACGCCCTCGGCCGGGTCGTCGACGTACTCCAGCACGCCGTGGCAGAGCACGGTGTCGTAGCCGCCGCGCTCGACGACGTCGAAGAGGCCGTGGGCGTCGCCCTGGACCGCGCGTACCCGGTCGGCGACACCTGCCTCCGCGGCCCGGCGTTCCAGGGCGAAGAGGGCGTTGGGGCTGGGGTCGACGACCGTGACGCGGTGGCCGAGGCGGGCGACCGGCACGGCGAAGTTGCCGGTGCCGCCGCCGGTGTCGAGGACGTCCAGGACATCGCGCCCGGCGGTCTTGACCCGGCGCTCCAGGGCGTCCTTGAGGACCTCCCAGACCACGGCGGTACGAAGGGATGCGCGGGGGCGCAGCGGGTCAGACACGGCGGGTGGCTCCTCGGCGGGGGCATGAACGTCTAGGCGTCCACCACCCTATTCCGTCCGGCGGCGTGCGCCGCCTGCGGAGCCGTACGTCGTGTGTGCGGGGTGGGGCGGGGGCTTTGCTTTCCTCCCCCGGGCCTTCGACCCCGGGGCAGCCTCCCACAG
>NZ_SDIG01000186.1:0-11893 GCF_004122755.1 Streptomyces sp. TM32 | reverse complement strand
ACGGGAGGGGCCGCGCCGCAGGACGAAGTCCGGAGGAGCGGCACCGCAGCCGACAAACCCACGCCCGCCGCAGGCGCCACGGCGAGTAGCCCTGCGGCGGGTCAGCCGACGATGTCGGGGGCGCCGCAAAGCGCAACGGCGACCAACACCCACGGCGGGACGGCCGACAACGTGCGCCGCGCCGCAAAGCGCAACGGCGAGCAACACCCACGGCGGGCCAGCCAAAAACGTGGGAAGTCACTCAACGACGTGCCTCCCCTCCGGCTGTGCGCTGCACGACGACCGGAAGGTGCAGTGGGTGCAGTGGGTGCCGGTGGTGGGAGTGAACCGCTCCTCCAGGACGCGGCCCGCGGCGGTGGCGAGCAGTTCGCCGACCCACTCCCCCTCCAGTGGCTGCTGCGCCTGGACGGCGGGCAGCGTGTCGCCGCCTTCCTTCTGGGGTGCGCCCAGGCGCAGATGCACCAGTTCCGCGCCGCCCGGGTCCGGGGTGCGGCCGTCGAAGGCGTCGTCGAGGGCGCCCTCGCGCACCGCGAGCTGGTAGACGGCGAGCTGGGGGTGGCGGGCGACCTCGGGTCCGGTCGGTTTCTGTTTGCCGGTCTTGAAGTCGACGACGTACGCCCGTCCCTGCGCGTCGCGGGAGACGTGGTCCATGCTGCCGCGGATCCGGACCTCGTAGGTGCCGGCTCTCAGGGTGAGGTCGAAGCCGTGCTCGGTGGCGACGGTGTCCCGGCCGCGGGTCTCGCGTTCCATGACGTGCCAGCGCAGAAAACGTTCCAGGGCGGCGCGCGCGGTGTCCTTTTCCTGGCGTGACTTCCAGGGGGCGTCGAAGGCGAGGGAGTCCCATACGGAGTCCAGCCGCTCCATCAGGACGGCCAGATCGGCGGGGGTGCGGCCGGAGGCGACCTCGTCGGCGAGGACGTGCACCACGTTGCCGAAGCCCTGGGCGGCGGTGGCGGGGCTGTCCGCCTTGACCTCGCGGCCCAGGAACCACTGGAGGGAGCAGGTGTGCGCGAGCTGGTCGAGGGCGCTGCCGGAGAGGACCACGGGACGGTCGCGGTCGCGCAGCGGGACGCTGCTGTGGGTGGGTTCGTGCAGGCCCCACCAGGTGTCGGGGTGGGCGGCCGGCACCAGGGGGTGGTGGTCGTCGTCGCGGAGGGCGGCCAGCCGCGCGAGCCGCTGGGCGGCGGCCTCGCGCAGCGCGGGGGTGGCGGCCGGGTCGACGGTGGTGGCGCGCAGCTCGGCGACGAGGGCGGTCACCGAGAGGGGGCGGCGCGGGCGGCCGGTGACGTCCTGGGGGGTGACGCCCAGCTCGGTCAGGAAGCGGGACGGCTGGTCGCCGTCGTCGGCCGCGGCCTTCACGGCGGTGACGACCAGCCGTTCGCGGGCGCGGGTGGCGGCCACGTAGAACAGCCGGCGTTCCTCGGCGAGCAGCGCGCCCGCGGGGAGCGGCTCGGCCAGGCCGTCGCGGCCGATCCGGTCGGCTTCCAGGAGCGAGCCGCGCCGGCGCAGGTCGGGCCAGAGACCCTCCTGCACGCCGGCGACGACGACGAGCCGCCATTCCAGGCCCTTGGCGCGGTGGGCGGTCATCAGGCGTACGGCGTCGGGGCGCACGGTGCGGCGGGTGAGGGTGTCGGCGGCGATGTCCTGGGCGTCGAGTTCCTCCAGGAAGTTGAGGGCGCCGCGGCCGCCGGTGCGTTCCTCGGCGCGGGCGGCGGTCTCGAAGAGGGCGACGACGGCGTCCAGGTCGCGGTCGGCGTTGCGGCCGGCGGCGCCGCCGCGGTGGGCGGCGCGTTCCAGGCGCTGCGGCCAGGGGGTGCCGTCCCACAGCTCCCACAGGGCCTGTTCGGCGGTGCCGCCGCCGGCGAGGAGCGTGCGGGCCTTGTGCAGCAGCAGGCCGAGCCGCTGGGCGCCGCGGGCGTAGCCGGGGTCGTGGGCGACCAGGCGCTGGGGTTCGGCCAGGGCCCGGGCGATCAGCTCGTCGGAGGGGCGGGGCAACGGCTGCCCGGCGCTGCGTTCCTCCTCGCGCAGGGCGCGGCCCAGCCGGCGCAGGTCGGCGGAGTCCATGCCGCCCAGCGGGGAGGTCAGCAGGTCGGTGGCGGTTTCGGCGTCGAGCCACCGGGGGGCGCCGGCGTCGTCGTCCGGTGCGGCCTGCCCGGGTCCGGCGTCCTGGGGAGCGGCCTCGTCGGACGGGGCGTCAGGGGTGGCGGCGGGGTCGTGGCGCAGGGCGGCCCGTGCCGCCGCCCGTAGTGCCGTCAGCAGGGGGGCGACCGCGGGTTCGTGCCGCAGCGGCAGATCGTCGCCGTCTATGTCGAGGGGGACGCCGGCCGAGGTGAGCGCGCGGCGCACGGCGGGCAGCGAGCGCCCGCCGGCACGGACCAGAACGGCCATCTCGCGCCAGGGCACCCCGTCCTCCAGATGGGCGCGGCGCAAGATGTCGGCGATGTTGTCGAGTTCGGCGCCGGGCGTCGGGTAGGTGTACGCCTCGACGCGCCCGCCGTCCCGTACGGGCACGGGCTCGCGGTGGGCGCGTACCTTCGCGGCGGGCAGGCGGGTGAGCGGCATCCGGCGGGTGAGCAGCCGGGTGGCGGCGAGCAGGGCGGCGCCGGAGCGCCGGGAGGTGCCGAGGACGGCGACCGGGGCGGGGGCGCCGTCGCCGCGCCGGAACGTCTCGGGGAAGTCGAGGATGCCGTTGACGTCGGCGCCCCGGAAGGCGTAGATCGACTGGTCGGGGTCGCCGAACGCGACGAGCGTGCGTCCCGGGGAGCCGGGTGCGGCGGACGCCGTGTGGTTGCCGGCGAGTGCGCGCAGCAGCCGTACCTGGGCGGCGTCGGTGTCCTGGTACTCGTCGACGTAGACCGCGTCATAGGCGGCGGCCAGCTGCGCCGCGGTGTCGGTGTGTTCGGCGAGCAGCACCGCGCGGTGCACCAGCTCGGCGTAGTCCAGTACGCCCTGGGCGTCCAGGACGTCGAGGTATTCGGCGAGGAAGCCGGCCGCGGCGCTCCAGTCGGGGCGGCCGGTGCGGGCGGCGAAGGCGGCGAGGGCGTCGGGGCCCAGGCCCAGTTCGCGGCTGCGGGCGAGCACCGCGCGGACCTCGTCGGCGAAGCCGCGGGTGGTCAGGCACGCCCGCAGCTCGTCCGGCCAGCGCACCCGGCCGCGGCCCGCACCGGCCAGTTCCGCCTGTCCTTCGAGGAGTTCACGGACCACGAGGTCCTGCTCGGGTCCGGACAGCAGCCGCAGTGGGTCGGCGAACAGCTCGGCGTCCTGGTGGGCGCGGACCAGGGCGTAGCAGAAGGAGTGGAAGGTCGTCGCCTGCGGGATGCCCGGCCGGCGCGGACCGCTGCCGGGGCCCGCGGGCCCGGCGGGCGGTGCGTCCGGTCCCGACAGCCGGGCCGCGAGCCGGTCGCGGAGTTCGACGGCTGCCTTGCGGCTGAAGGTGAGGACGAGGATCCGTTCGGGGTCGTCGCCGGAGCGCACCCGGCGGACCACCGACTCCACCAGCGTCGTGGTCTTGCCGGTGCCCGGCCCGGCCAGCACCAGCAGCGGCCCGTGCCGGTGGTCAACCACGCCGCGCTGGGCTGCGTCCAAGGCAGGAGGATCCACCCGCCCCGGCGCGGTGCGCACCAGCCGGTACGCGCCGGCGGCGTCCCGCCGCGCCGCCCGGTGGGGCTGCGTGGGCGGGGCGGCCGAGAAGGAGGAACTCACGTGGATCGCCGGTCCTGAGGAGGGTGCTGGTCGTGGAGCAGAGGGGCTGCGGGCCGCCGCGCGGTGCGCGGAGCGGGTCGGGCTGCCGGCCGGGCGGCGCGGCGCGCGGCGGGGCCGTCGGCCGGACGGCGCTGCCCGACGCTACGCCAGGTGTCCGGTGGGCCCGGCAGCGGCCTCCCGGTGCGCCGGGCGGCGGGGCGCCGGCACTACGGCAGCCCGCTGGGAGGGGTCCCTTCCTGGCGCCCGTCCCAGCGGGCGCGCCGCATGTCGAGGCGCGGTATGTGCCCGCGCGTCACCAGGGCGCCCCGGCTGCGCCCTGCGGGGGTGTCCCCCGTCGGGGTGGTGCGCAGCGGCGTGCCCTCGTCGCGGTAATGGGCGAGCGCGCGCAGTTCGCTGCCGGGCAGCAGCACGCCGTCCGCGCGCACCACCCGCCACCAGGGCACCGCGCCGCCGTAGAGCGCCATGACCCTGCCGACCTGCCGCGGTCCTCCCTCGTCGAGCCACTCGGCGACGTCCCCGTACGTCATCACCTTGCCCGCCGGGATCAGCTCGGCGACGGCGAGGACCCGTTCCGCGTATGCGGGGAGCTCACCCGCCGTCGAATCTCCGGTCCCACTCATTCGGTCCATCCTGCCGCACGGCACCGACAATGGGATCGGGCACCCGGTGGTGCACCACCGGGCAGGTCGCCGGGGCGGCGCCGCCGGCCCCGGTCGGCGGCGGGTGTTCCGCTTCCCGCTCCCCCGAAATGCACCCTGATGCCCTCCTCCACCGGTCGGTCGTGCCACCATCTTCCGGACGGTGACTGGTGATACGAGATCAAGAAGAGACGGCCGAGCAGCAGGGCGCGGCGCCTCCACGGGAGGCGGGCGCCCCTGAGGCGCGGTCCGTCGACGCCGCCGGCACCGCGCACGGACCGGCCGCAGCGACCGAGCTGCCGGAGCGGAAGCAGGCGGCACCACAGGGGAAGCACCAACGGAGGCCGGCCACGGCTTCCGCTACCGAAAAGGCGAGCACGATCGAGAAGGCCGAACGACCAGAGGCGTCCGAGAGGCCACAAGGACCCGAGGAGCCCGAGCCAACCGAGCGGCACCAGGAGGAGCGGGACGACAAGCAGTCCGATCAGGGCAAGGACGGCCGGGCCGGGCAGGACCGCGGCGCGCAGGACCGCGGCGCGCAGGACCGCGACGGGGACCGCGGCGAGCGGCCGGCGTCCGGGGCGGCCCGGGGCCGGGCCCGCACGGGCGCGCACCGCAGCGACCTGACCGCGGACGAGCACGGCGAATTCCACGTCGACCGGGTCTCCGGTGACGAGCCGCTGCTGCCCGCCCGGGTGCACCGGCCCTCCGACCTGCTGCGGCTGCTGCTCGGCATGGCCGGGATCGCGCTCGTCCTCGCGCTCACCACCTTCGCGCACGGCACCACCCAGGGCCTGGAGAACGACATCGGCACCGGCGCCAAGGCGGCGCCCCCGCTGCTGATCAACCTGGCGGGGCTGACGTCCAGCGTCGCGGTGCTGATCGTGCCGGTGGCGTTCGCCGTCGAGCGGCTGATCAAGCGGGACGGGCTGCGGATCGCGGACGGGGTGCTCGCCGCCGTCCTCGCCCACGGGGTGTCGCTGGCCACCGACCTGTGGGTGGCCGACTCCGCCCCCGCCTCCATCCGGGACGCGCTGACCCAGCCCCTCGCCAACGGGTCCCTCTCCGCCCCGGTGCACAGCTACCTGGCGCCCGTGATCGCCTATATGACGGCGGTCGGCATGTACCGGCGGCCCCGGTGGCGGGTCGCGATGTGGTGCGTGCTGCTGCTGGACGCGTTTGCGGTGCTGGTCGGGCGGTACACCACACCGTTCGCGATCATCACGACCGTACTGATCGGCTGGACCGTGGCCTACGGGACCCTCTACGCCGTCGGCTCCCCGAACGTCCGTCCCACCGGCCAGAACCTCCTCGCGGGGCTGCGCCGGGTCGGCTTCCACCCGGTCTCCGCGCTGCGGGCGGAGGACGCCGGCGCGGAGACGCCCGAGCACACCGACCGCGGCCGCCGCTATCTGGTGACCCTGGAGGACGGCCCGCCGATCGATGTCACCGTCGTCGACCGCGAGCAGCAGGCGCAGGGCTTCTTCTACCGGGTGTGGCGCCGGCTGTCACTGCGCGGCATCAATCAGCGCCGCAGTCTGCAGTCGCTGCGCCAGGCGCTGGAGCAGGAGGCGCTGCTGGCGTACGCGGCCATCGCGGCCGGCGCGAGCGCCCCGAAGCTGATCGCGACCTCGGAGCTCGGCCCGGACGCGGTGATGCTGGTATACGAGCACATCGCCGGCCGCAGCTTCGACTCGCTGGCCGACGAGGAGATCACCGACACACTGATGCACAGCGCCTGGCGGCAGGTCGAGGCGCTGCAGTCGCGGCGGATCGCGCACCGGCGGCTGGTCGGTGACGCGCTGCTGGTGGATCGTTCCGGCAACATCGTGCTGACCGAGCTGCGCGGCGGCGAGATCGCGGCCGGGGACCTCGTCCTGCGGATGGACATCGCCCAGCTGCTGGCCACCTGCGGTCTGCGGGTCGGTGCCGAGCGGGCGGTGGCCGCGGCCGTCGAGGTGCTCGGCCCGGACGCGGTCGCCGACAGCCTGCCGCTGCTCCAGCCGATCGCGCTCAGCCGCACCACCCGTGCCACGCTGCGGCAGCTGGCCCGCGAGCGCAGCCAGCGGGAGCGCGATGCGGTGCTGGCCGCGTCGCAGGCCGCCAAGGAGGCCCGGGAGGCGCGCGAGGCGGAGGGCACCAAGGACCGCAGGACGCTGCGGGCCGAGCGGCACGCGGAGAAGAACGCCGAGAAGCGCGCCCTGGACGAGGCCTCGGAGGAGGCCCGTGAGGAGGACCTGCTCGCGCAGATCCGCAGACAGGTGCTGCTGATCCGTCCGACGGCGGTGATCCAGCCCGCCAAGCTGGAGCGGCTCAGCCCGCGCATCCTGATCAGCTGGATCGCCGGCGCCTTCGCGGTGTATCTGCTGCTGTCCCAGCTCACCCACTTCAACCTGGGCGACGTGGTCAGCAAGGCCGGGTGGGTCTGGGTGCTGGTCGCGATGTTCTTCTCGGCGCTGACGTACATCGCGGCGGCGATGAGTCTGCTGGGGTTCGTCACGGAGCGGGTCTCGTTCGTCCGGACGGTCATCGCGCAGATCGCGGGCAACTTCGTGAAGCTGGTGGCGCCCGCGGCGATCGGCGGGGTGGCACTCAACGCCCGCTTCCTGCAGCGCGCCGGGGTCCGGCCCGGTCTGGCGGTGGCGAGCGTCGGCGCGTCCCAGCTGTTCGGCCTGGGCAGTCACATCCTGCTGCTGCTGATCTTCGGCTATCTGACCGGCACCCAGGAGCAGACCGCGCCGATCTCGCCGTCCCGTACGGTCATCGCCGGACTGCTGACCGTGGCCGTGCTGGTCCTGGTCGTCACGGCGGTGCCGGCGCTGCGCAAGTTCGTCTCGCGGCGGGTGCGCTCGCTGTTCGCGGGGGTGGTCCCACGGATGCTGGACATCCTGCAGCGGCCCCGGAAGCTGATCACCGGCATCGGCGGGATGCTGCTGCTGACGGCGGCGAACGTGATGTGTCTGGACGCCTCGATCCGGGCCTTCGGCGGCGGCGACAAGCTCACCTACGCGAGTATCGCGGTCGCCTTCCTCGCCGGTAACGCGCTGGGCTCGGCCGCGCCCACCCCGGGTGGTGTGGGCGCCGTCGAGGGCGCGCTGATCGCCGGGCTGACCGTGGCCGGGCTCGACGCCGGCACGGCGTTCCCGGCGGTGCTGCTGTTCCGGCTGCTGGTCTTCTGGCTGCCGGCGCTGCCGGGCTGGCTGGCGTTCAACTATCTGACGCGCAAGGGCGAGATCTGACCGGGACCGGCCGCCGCACCGGCCGGTCCCCCGCCGCAGCGCACGAAGGCGCCGGTCCGTACGAGACGGACCGGCGCCTTTGCGTGGGGTGCGGGGCGGTCAGTAGACCGGCTTCTCCGGCTCGACCGTGTTGACCCAGCCGATGACGCCGCCGCCGACGTGCACGGCGTCGGCGAAGCCCGCGGACTTCAGCACGGCCAGGACCTCCGCCGAGCGGACGCCCGTCTTGCAGTGCAGGACGATCTTCCGGTCCTGCGGGAGGTCCTGGAGGGCGGTGCCCATCAGGAACTCGTTCTTCGGGATCAGCCGGGCGCCCGGGATCGAGACGATCTCGAACTCGTTCGGCTCGCGGACGTCGATGATCTCGATCTTCTCGTCGCCGTCGATCCACTCCTTGAGCTGCCGGGGAGTGATCGTCGAGCCGGCGGCGGCCTCCTGGGCCTCCTCGGAGACCACGCCGCAGAACGCCTCGTAGTCGATGAGCTCGGTGACGGTCGGGTTCTCCCCGCAGACCGCGCAGTCCGGGTCCTTGCGGACCTTGACCTGACGGTAGGTCATCTCCAGGGCGTCATAGATCATCAGCCGACCGACGAGCGGGTCACCGATACCGGCGAGCAGCTTGATGGCCTCGTTGACCTGGATGGAGCCGATGGAGGCGCACAGCACACCGAGGACGCCGCCCTCGGCGCAGGAGGGCACCATGCCGGGCGGCGGGGGCTCCGGGTAGAGGCAGCGGTAGCAGGGGCCGTGCTCGCTCCAGAACACCGACGCCTGACCGTCGAAGCGGTAGATCGAACCCCAGACGTACGGCTTGTTCAGCAGCACACAGGCGTCGTTGACCAGGTAGCGGGTGGCGAAGTTGTCGGTGCCGTCCACGATCAGGTCGTACTGCGCGAACAGCTCCATGACGTTCGTGGAGTCCAGGCGCTCTTCGTGGAGGTTGACGGTGACGTACGGGTTGATGCCCAGCACCGTGTCCTTGGCGGAGGCCGCCTTGGAGCGGCCGATGTCCGCCTGGCTGTGGATGATCTGGCGCTGCAGGTTCGACTCGTCGACCTCGTCGAACTCCACGATGCCGAGCGTGCCGACGCCGGCCGCGGCCAGATACATCAGTGCGGGCGAGCCCAGGCCACCGGCGCCGACGCACAGCACCTTGGCGTTCTTCAGCCGCTTCTGCCCGTCCATCCCGACATCGGGGATGATCAGGTGGCGGGAGTACCTGCGGACCTCATCGACGGTGAGCTCGGAAGCGGGCTCGACCAGGGGTGGCAGCGACACGGGAACTCCGTTGGTCGGTCTTGATGGGGTTCCCCCCCGCACGGGCGGAGCCGAGAGTGGGGGAGATTGCTCTCCCGTAACACTGCCACGCCCTTCTTCATTCCGAGACACCTGTTCCGATGCGCGAGACGAAATCGTCCCAGTAACCGGGCAGTGACGCCCAGGCGTCACCGGCGACACCTGCCGCCTCGGCGGCCCGGCGGTCGGTGAGGTACACCGTGCCCGCTCCCTGCCAGCGGGCGATCCGCAGTGCCTCGTCGAGATGGCTGCGGGGCACCCCGTGAACGAGGTGACAGAACCGCTCCGGAGGGTAGTCGGCGGTCCACTCGGCCGCCTGGGACCAGCGGTAGTCGTCCCAACCACCGGCGAAGGTGACGAGCTGGTCGGCGGACTCGGCATAGCCGGGGTGGGGGTGGCTGCCGTGCCCGAAGACGAGGTGGCCGCCGCCGCACAGGGCACGCAGGGTGGTGGCCAGGCGCCGCGTCGCGGGCAGCCGGTTCCGGTCGGTGGGGCAGCGGTCCAGCCAGAAGCCGTCGGCCCGGTACCACTCCAGGTAGCGGCGGGCATCGGTGAGCAGCTCCCCGAAGGGGCGGGTCCCGAGCCCCAGGTCGAGGTGGCCCAGTATCCGTACGCCCGTCTCGCGCACCCGGGCCGCGGCCGGCAGGCAGTGCGGGTCGGGGCGGGCGCCGGGCCCGTTGGACACATTGAGCACCGCCCAGTGCACCGCGCCGGGCCGCACCGGCGCCGGGCCACCGCGGCCCGGCGCGGCCCGCGGCAGGAAACCGCCGGCGCAGCGCAGCAGTTCGGCCCACTCGGCGGGGGCCAGCAGCGGATGGGCGAAGCCCGGTACGCCGATGCCGGCCCCGGTGGCGCCGGTCGGGGCGCGGCTGCCACCGGCGGAGGTGGTCAGATGCGACATGCGGCCTCCATCCAGATGTCCGCGAGGGACTCCTCCAGCACGATCCGGGGGCGCCAGCCGAGCCGGTCGCGGGCGGTGCGCACATCGGCCTGCTGCCAGGTGCCGCAGCCGTCCGGATACGGGTAGGTGGCGGGCGGCGAGCCGACCGGGTGCTCGGGGGACGGGCCGGGGATGACGAGCCGGGCGGGCGGGGAGTCGATCTCGTGGAGCGCACCGCCGAAGCCGGCGACCCGGGCGAGCACGGACGCGGCCTCGCGCAGCCGGACGGCGCGGCCGGTCCCGATGTTGACGACGCCCTGCGCGGCGGACAGCGAGGCGGCGTGCACCGCGCGGGCCACGTCGCGGACGTCGACGAAGTCCCGCTGCACCCCGAGCCCGCCGAGCTTGAGCTCGCTGTCGCCGGACTGCATGGCACGGCGCATCGCCTCGGCGAGCCGGCCCAGCGGCGACCCCGCCGGGGTGCCCGGGCCGACCGGCGAGAAGATCCGCAGCACGACCGCGTCCAGCCCGGAACCCAGGACGAGTTCGGTGGCGGCGAGTTTGCTCACGCCGTACGGGCCGCCGGGGCGGGGCACCGCGTCCTCGGCGGTGGAGGAGCCGGGCTGGGAGGGCCCGTACTCGGACCCGCAGCCCAGGTGGACGAGCCGGGCACCGCAACTACTGCGGCGCAGCGATTCGCAGATGGTGGCGACCGCGACGGTGTTGTGCCGGGTCAGCTCGCGGGCGCCGCCGCGGGTGGCGCCCGCACAGTTGACGACGACGCCGGGGTGGACCGCGTCGAGGAAGCGGGTGAGCGCGCCGGGGCTGCCGGTGGCGAGGTCGAAGCGGACATCGGCGTCGTCGCCCCGCCCCAGGGCGGTGAGCTGGACGGCGGGGTCGGCGAGCAGACGGTCGGCGACATAGCGGCCCAGGTAGCCGTTGGCGCCGATGAGCAGCACCCTCATCGTGCATCCCCCCGGTCCGCGTGGCGTGTGGTCGGCTGGACGTTCATCTGTCGTGCTCCTAAGGCGGATCGAGGGAAGTACGTCGTCGGCCGCGGAGCCGGGGCCCGCCGCGAGGACGGGGGCCGCATGGGGGGTGAGGTCCGCGGCGAAGGGGCCGGGGCGGCCGTTTCGGGGTGCCGCTCCGGGGGTGGCGCGTGGTGGGGGTGTCCGTGTGGGGGTGCGGGGAGCCGGGGGCCGGTGGTCGTCCGGTGGGTCACGGCCGGTGTCCCTCCGCCGGTCCGAAGGGGGCGGGCGAGTGCGCGCAGGCTCCGGTGAGCGCCCGCAGGCCGTAGCCGAGCAGCCCCAGGGCGGCGGCCGTGCAGGCCACCGCGGGCACCGCGGCCGGTCCCGCGGCCCCGGTCAGCGCCTCGACCGGGACGGCCAGCGGGTGCAGGCCGGGGAGCCGGGCGATCAGCACCAGGGTCAGTGCGAGGTACTCCAGGGCGGCGGCCGAGGCCAGGCCCGTGGCGGCCGCCTCGGGGAAGCCGTGCACGGTCAGCAGCCGGGCGAGGAAGAGCAGCACGCCCAGGGCGGCCGCCGCGGCCGGTGCCGTCCTCCCGTCGTCGCCGAAGGCCGCGTCCGCGCCGAGGAGCAGGCCCACCAGGGCGGCCAGGAAGAGCAGGGTGGCCGCCGGCAGCAACGGCCGTACCCGGGCGGCGAGTTCTTCGAGGCCGCGGCTTTCGGCCACCGCGCGTCGGGCGCGCACCGCGAACCAGTGGGCACAGCCGGCCGCGGGCGCGAGGGCGAAGGTCAGTGCCACGGCGGTGGCGACGGCGGCCCGGGGAGCGGCGGGCGGCAGATCGGGGCCGCCGGACAGCAGCTGGGCCAGCAGCCAGTCGCCGTAGACCGCGTACCCGGCCGTCCAGCAGAGCCACAGGCCGGTGGCGCGCGGCCCGCTGCCGTGGTGGCACCGCCGCAGCGGTCCGGACCGTACGGCGAGCCGGACGGCGAGCGCGAGGAGTACGGCGCCCCCGGCGCCGACGGTGCTGCGGACGGCGGGGGGTGCCGGGCCGGCGGCGGCGACGGCGGCGACGGTCGCGGTGCAGACGGCACCGGGCAGCAGCTGGAGCGCCGCGCGGACGCCGCGGGAGCGCCGACCCCGTCCGGTCCCTGATGCACCGTCATCAGGAGCTG
>NZ_SDIG01000185.1:0-11906 GCF_004122755.1 Streptomyces sp. TM32 | reverse complement strand
CAACGGGAGGGGACGGGCCGGAGGGGCAGGGGTGTGGGACGTAAAGCGAAGCAGTCCCACACCCCTGCCCCGGAGGCTCGTCACCGCACCCGACAGCCCCGCGCAGCGGACCCCGCCCGCCGCGTGGGGTACCTCCCACGCCCTTCAGGCAGTGGGGGAGCAACGGCGGGCGCACCCGCGCAGCGGGCGACAAACGGCGAACAACCCCCACGGCGGGAAAGCCGACAACGTGGGAAGACGTCAGATCCGTTCCAGGCTGCGCCCAGTCGTGCGCGGCCCCAGCAGTGCCACGTCCAGACACAGCAGCAGCATCAGCGCCGCCGAGCCGGTGAACACCGCGGCCGGCCCGAGGTTGCTCAGCACGCTCAGCGCGACGAACGGGAGGACGACCGAGGTGAGCCGGGACAGCGAGTAGGCGACGCCGATCGCGCTGCTGCGCAGACCGGTCGGGAAGATCTCGGTCTGGTAGACGTGGAAGGCGTTGGAGAAGACGTTGCTGCACACCGTCAGCAGAACGCCGAAGGTGACGACGGCCCAGGTGGCGGCGGCGAAGCCGAAGGCCAGACCGCAGGCGGCGATGCCGAGCGCAGAGGCGATGATCAGCGTCCGGCGCTCGATCCGGTCGATGAGGGGGATGGACAGCGCCGAGCCGATCGGATAGCCGCAGAAGCTCAGCGCCGCGTACAGCAGCGACTCGGTGACGGTGTGCCCCTTCGCGGTGAGCACCACCGGTGCCAGCGACCCGAAGCCGTAGTAGCCGACGGTCTGCAGCACCTGGAAGAGCCACCACATGACGGTCCGCCGCCGGTAGCAGCCCCGGAACATCGCGCCCAGCGGCACCTTGCGTTCCGGGACGGTCTCCGCCTCGGGTACCGAGGGCAGGCTGCCGCCGCTCTCCCGAGCCGCCCGCTCCTCCAGCCCCGCCACGATCCGTTCGGCCTCCGCGCCGCGCCCCTGCACCAGCAACCACCGTGGCGATTCGGGGAGTTGACGGCGCATCAGCTGAAGGAACGCGGCGCCCAGCGCACCGGCGACCAGGAGCCAGCGCCAGCCCTCGATGCCCAGCAGCCGGTGCGCGGCCACCAGCCGGGCCCCGAGCAGCGCGGCGACCGGCACCCCGACGAAACCGATGGTGTACGCCCAGGCGATGTAGCGCCCGCGCACCGCCCGGGGCAGGAACTCGGCGAGACAGGTGTCCACCAGCACGAGTTCGGCGCCGAGCCCGAGCCCGGCCAGAAAGCGCAGCGGAAGCAGCCAGGACAGATCCGGGGCGCCGGCGCTCAGCAGCGAGAAGAGCGAATACCCGGCCAGGTTGACCAGGAACATCCGGCGTCGTCCGAAGCGGTCGGCGAGCACCGACAGCACATTCGCGCCGACGAACATCCCGAGGAAGCCTGCCGCGATCACCCAGGATTTCGCGGTGGGCCCCAGATGCCACTGCGCGGCGAGCACCGCGGCCAGCACCCCGCCCAGAAAGATCTCGTAGAGGTCGAAGAAGGCACCGATGCCGACGACGAGGGTGAGGCGGCGGTGCCACCGGGACGGCGGCAGCCGGTCCAGCCGCGCGGCCGCCCGGTGACCGATGGGGGTGCCCCCGCGCCGTTCCGGCGTGGGGGAGGCGGTGTCCGTCATGGCGCTCCTCCCCTGAGCAGGTCCCGGCGCACCGCACGGAGCCAGGTCCGCACCGTGTGGCCGGGCGTACGGCGAGGACCGTACTCCGCCAAGATCAGCAAGCGGAAGACCGCGGGGCCGCCCCGCCCCGGAGGGGTGGTGTGACCCGCGGGACGGCGCGCCCCCCGGGCCCCGTGGTTACGATGCCGAGGTCAACCGAACGGTCCGGGAGGGGGTCCGCGTGACGGCGAAGCAGGACGCGCCACGGCTGTCCGATCTCATGCCGTGGTCCGTGGCGCCGCTGCGGCTCGGCCGTTCCTGGGTGCGCGCGCCGGATCCGGCGACCTTGCGCGCCCGCTGGACCGCGCTGGTGGAGGCCGGCGACCCGGCTGCCCGCGAGCGGCTGTTCCGGCCGTCCCGGGCCCGCACCCTGCACTCCGCCGTCGGCCAGCTGCCGGGTCAGGCCACCCCGACCGGGCGGCTGCACCGCGCGAGCGGGCCCTGCCCCGAGCCGGTACGGATCCTGCACGGCCCCTTCGACCAGCAGTGGCTGCTGCCCGACCACCGGCTGATCGACGGGGCGCGGCCGGAGCTGTGGCGGGTGGCGGACGAGCGGCAGCTGTTCGTGGTCGAGTGGGGCCAGGTACCGCAGCTGCCCGGCCCTCCCGTGGTGTGCTCCACGCTGCTGCCCGACGGGCGTGCCCCGGCCGGCCGCCCCGGCCGGATCCGCCCGTTCTACCGGCGGCCCGGCGGCCGGGAACCCAACCTCGCCCCCGGCCTGCTCACCCTGCTCGGCCGGCGCCTGGACCGGCCGGTGCACCCCACCGACCTGCTCGCCTGGCTCGCCGCGAGCGCCCGGCACTCCCCCGACGGCTGCACGGTGCCGCTCACCGCCGACCCGGAGATCTGGGAGCGCGGTGTCGCGCTCGGTGGGCGGCTGCTGTGGCTGTGGACCCGTGGCGCCCACGTCGACGGGACCCCGGGCGGGCACGGCGGCGAGCGGCCCCGGATGCCCGGCGGCCGCCGCCCGTACGTACGTTCCGCGCTCCCCGCCCGCGGGCTGCCCCCGTCCCTGGGCTACGACCCCGAGGAGGAGGCGCTGCTGCTCGGCGACGGCCGGATCTCTCCGGTGCCCGCGGGCGCCTGGGACTTCCACGCGGGCGGGGTGCGCGTACTGGAGGCGTGGTTCGCCGCGCGCACCGGCACGTCGGCCGACGAGCCGGAGCCCGGTTCGCTGGCGGCGCTGCGCCCCGCGCACTGGCTCCAGGAGTGGACCTCGGAGCTGCTGGAGCTGCTCACCGTACTGGCGCTGCTGTCCGAACTCCGGCCGCAGTGTACGGAGTTGCAGCAGGCCACGGACGACGGCCCGCAGTTGGCGGCATACGAACTGCGGGCGGCCGGCATCCTGCCGGCGCCGGTCTTCGCGCACCGCCCGGCCTCCGTGCTCGACCATCACGAGGAGGGCCCGGAGGGGCAGTTCGCGCTGCTGTGAGCGCGGCGCCGGAGCCCGGGGCGCACACAAGAAACCACCCGTCGCAACGCAACGGGTGGTGGGGAGTCCTGCGCCGGCCGGGTGGGGACGGGGCCGGCGAAGTGAGCGGTTCACGGCACCGGCGGGGCGAGGATTCCCGCCCCGGCGAGCACACCGACACGCTGCCGGCGCCCTGGGTCTGACGAGCGATCGGACCGCAGTGCCGCGCCGGGACGGTGTGATCGCCCGAGATGCCGCTTCAGAAGCGGATCAGCCGTGCCCGCCGAACAGCGAGCGCCGCAGCCTGCGCAGCGGCGCGAACAGCGACACCCTGGCGCCGCGGCTGTTCCTCGAACGCGCACGATCACGCGCGGTGAGCTCCTGCATCAGCGAGGTCGCGCCCTCCACCTCACGGTGCGGGACGGCGGGACCTCCCAGCACGGCGAAATGGCGGTCGAGGCGCGCGCTGGACGCACTACTCCCGCAGTTGATGGCAGGGACTCGCGCCCTGCTACGCACTGTTATCTGTTCCATGACTCTCCCCACCCTACGAGGGCACCCGGCCCGGGCAGGGTAACCCTATCTCTCTCGGAGGACACGCGTGCAGACCGGTCAACGGATTCACCTGCCTCGCTTTGACGTTGACGCACACCATACGGAATGTCACCTACACGGCGCGGACCAGGGCGAGTTGAGCAACCACCGGACGCCCCCGCGGGGGCCCGGGGGCGCCTGACGGGGCGCCGGGGCGCACAAGGAGAGACCGGGATCTCACTGCCCCTCCCCGGCGCCCGGCGTACGGGTCGTCACGCAGCGGAGGCGAACACCGGGAGATAGCCGCCGGACTGGCCGGCGGCGGTCGGGTGGTAGGACTCCTCGACGGGGAAGGTCACGCTGTGCAACCAGGCGCTGCCGGAGCACAGCTCATGTCCGGAAAACGTGGCATTGACATCGGCGAACGAGAAGCCGTGGTCGGCGGCCCGCTTGGCGGTGACGCCGTTGATGTCGTCGGCCGCGGCGTTGATCGCGGCACGGGACTTCTCGGAGAGACCGGCGATACAGACGCCGTTGAGCTTGTAGAAGTGCGGATAGCCCAGGACGACCACACGGGCGGCCGGGGCCTTCTGGGAGATCGCGCTGTACACCCCGTCGAGCCGGCCGGGCAGGGTGTTGTCGATGTAGGTCCTGGCCTGGGCGACCCGGGCCAGACAGGCGCTCTCGCCCTGGAGCGCACAGGTCGTCATGGTGTCGGCGAAACCGGCGTCATTGCCGCCGATGGTGATGCTCACCAGCCCGGTGGCGCTGCTGAGCGGCCCGAGCTGACTGCTGAGAACATCACCCGTTCGGGCGCCGGAACAGGCGGTGAAGCGGAACGAGGAGGGGGAGTGCGCGGCGGCCCAGAGGGCCGGGTAGGACTTGGCGCTGCGCTTGCAGGAGCCGCTGGCACTGTCGTAGCTGCCGGCCCCGACGCCGGAGGAGTAGGAGTCGCCGAGGGCCACATAGCCGGTGGCGGTGGGGAGTTGGGCGGACGCGGCGGCGCTCGCGCCGGTGAGCGCGAGCGCCGAGGTGACGAAGAAGGCGGACGTCAAGGCCGCGAATCGGGACAGTTTCATGGAACCTCCCTTAGCAGGAGCTCTGCCACATCCGTCGTAGCAAGACTCACGGGTAGCCGGAAGTGTCCATGCCAAAACTCATCGGCAGTTCGCGGCAAATCTGGCGATCCGAGGGGATGTTCACCGCCATATCGCCGCTTCGGCGCCCGCTGCCCGACACGTCCATGACCACCCTGATGGCGCACCGCGGGAGACCGCGGAGGCTCCCGCCTGCGCGGCGCCGACCAGTGGCGCGGGGAACAGCCCGTCAGTCCTCGGTGGTGGTACGGCGGTGGGCAAGGCCGGGCATCATGAAGGCGGTGGCCGCGACGGTCACTGCCACCAGCGCGATCACCAGCATCGGACGGGTCCCCAGACCGAGCAGTGCGGCGCCCAGAAGACCGCCGACGAACATCGCGCCGACCGAGGCCAGCCGGCGGCCCCCGAGGTGCCTGCCGTACCCCAGCCGCCTGTCGTGCCCCACCGGTGATCCGCTGACCAGTGCCGTCATCGCCCGGGTCTCCACAGTGGTGGTGAGGTCGGGCGCGGACACCCGCATGGCGGTGACGTTGCGCATGCCCATCGCCATTGCCATCAGAGCGATGACGGCATAGCGGCGGCCGGGCGGCAGCCCCGGGCCCGGCCCCGACTGCCAGGCCGCCGCGGCGGCAGCGGCCAGCACCCCCGCCTCCACGATCAGCGCAACCGGGAACCACGGGCGCCGGAGGCGGGCCAGCCCCGACTCCACCCGGGCCCCGAGCGCCGCACCCAGCAGGAAGGCCCCGATCGACACCACCGTCGCCGTCACGGGCACACCGCCCTGCCCGGCGATACCGAAGCCGAGGAAGAGCAGATTGCCGGTCTGGGTGGCAGTGAAGACCTGACCGAGCGCCAGAAAGCTGACGGCGTCGAGCATCCCGGTGACCACGGTCAGGCACACCATGATCATCGTCAGGGCGATTCCGCCCGGCGGCTCCACGGACGCGGCTCCTTCCGGCGGTCCCTCACCTCGCGGCACGTCCCCCAGTCTCCGGAGGACCCGCCCGTGGTCCCGCCATTGCGCCGTCTGTGGGCGACTCACCGGCACCGCACCGCCGCCCGGTCGCACCGTTTCCCGGCCCGGTCTTCGTGAGGGCCGCTGTTCACCCTCTTCACCGCGCAGGAGGGACGACGCGATAAAGGCGGGTACAACCCTCGCCATTCCAGCGGCCCTTGGCATCGCCGAAGAATCCCTGAGGCCCTGAACCCCTGAATCCCTGATTCCCTGGCGTGCATTCCGGACCGAAATGCGGGGGACGCGGCGGCGGGGAGAAGGGACCTACCCTGACGTTCCCCGTCACGACCGCCACGACGCCACACGATGCGCACATCGGCCGGTGAACGACCCGGTACACCCGACTTTCCGAGTAACAGTTCTGTTCTGGTAGCGGGAAAACGCCGGGATAATCCGTGTGCGTGCGGGGCCACCGTGACCGATCATGGCGGGATGTGTGCCGATCACGTCCAGCCGTCCGCCACCGAGGAGTCCCTTCCGCTCCGGCTGACCATGGACGACAGCGATTCGCCCGCCGATGTCGTCGATGCGCTCTTTCTGGGACGGTTCGCCAAGGGGGAACAGCCCTACGCCCGGAGCCGGTCCGTGGACCGGGTGCGTTCCGGGCTGACGCTGCTGCCGCCGGGCGCCCGGATCCTGCGCGCGGCGCGGGACGACGACCGCGGCGCCACGCTCGCCGAGGGCGACGGCTACACCGTGCTGGTCTCCCGCTGGAACCGCGGCGCCGATGTGACGGTCACCGCCGTCACCGACGAACTGGCCGAGAAGGTGCTGGCCCAGGCCGTGGACGGCGCCGAGGACGAGCCGGCCCCGCAGCCGGAGAACGTTCCCATGGGCTTTTGGTACTTCTCCCCGCGCCGCGGACCGCACCGCACCTCCCGGCAGATCTCGGCCGGCACCTGGGAGGAGATCCGGCCCAACTACACCGCGCCGGTGGCCGAGGCGATGGACGGGCTGATGAAGGTGGCGCCCGAGGAGATCGCCGGCCGCCTGCTGTTGCTGCACGGTCCGCCCGGTACGGGCAAGACCTCCGCGCTGCGCACCCTGGCCCGCTCCTGGCGGGACTGGTGCCAGGTGGACTGCGTACTGGACCCGGAGCGGCTGTTCAACGACGTCGGCTATCTGATGGACATCGCGATCGGTGAGGACGACAGCACCGGCAAGGGCCGCTGGCGGCTGCTGCTCCTGGAGGACTGCGACGAGCTGATCCGCGGCGAGGCCAAGCACGCCGCGGGGCAGGCGCTGTCGCGGCTGCTCAATCTGACCGACGGACTGCTGGGCCAGGGCCGCAACGTCCTGGTCGGGGTGACGACCAATGAGGACCTGGAGCGGATGCACCCGGCGGTGATCCGTCCCGGCCGCTGTCTGGCCCGGATCGAGGTCGGCCCGCTGAGCCGCGCGGAAGCGGTGCGCTGGCTCGGCACGGAGCAGGGCATCGGACGCGAGGGCGCCTCGCTGGCCGAGCTGTACGCGCTGCGCCGCGGCACCCGTCCGGCGTCGGTCCCGGCCCAGGACGCGGGGGCCGACGCGGGGCTCTACCTCTGAGGCCGGGCCGCCACCGCGGCGGGCGGCGGTCACTTGCGGCGTTCCGGCCCACCGCCTGCCGCCCGCCCACAACAATGCGTACATGGACGATGACTGGAAGCGACAGATCGAGCGGCTGCACGCGGGCTTGGTCCGGCGCGACGATCCGGCCGAGTGGGTGACCGAGGCCGACGCCGTGCAGGCCTCCTACCGCTATCCGCATCTCATGCTCCGCGGACCGGTCTTCGGTCTCGCCGCCCAGGACCCGGGCACCTCCGCGGACTGGCGGCTGGTGCGGCCCGCGACGAGCGGCACGCCCCAGGAGGCCCGGGACAGCCTCAATTCCCTGCTGTGGTTCCGGGCCAAGGACGACACCGACGACCCCGGCGTCCGGCGGGAACTGCTGGCCGCGGTGGCGGTGCTGGAGCGCGAGCCGGTCGACGAGCTCACGGTCCTCGGTGTGCGCTACCGCGTGGTGCGCGGTGAGGAGTTCGCGCGCAGCGGCGAGCGCGGCCTGGAGCCGCCGCGCCCCACGGACCCGGAACCCACCGACCGGTCATGGGACGGCCGGCACGACACACCGTCGCCGGACCTGGGCTTCGCCCTCGTCCCCGGCCGTGAGGACGGCCTGATGGCCGGCGCCATGAGGCTGGCCCTGCGGGGGTTCGCCTATACCGGCGCGCGGTTTCCCCCGGAGGTGCGCGAGGACTCCGCCCGGGCACGCACGTCCCATCCGGAGGTCGTCCTCCTTCCCGTCGGCTTCGGCGTGGTGGAACGCAGCGGCCCGGGATGGCAGCCGCAGGGAGCCCTGATGGCGACCCCGCACGAGGCGCGGCGGCAGCTCTTCGGCGCACTGACCGAATTCTGGCCGCTGCTCCACAAGTTCGACGACCGGGAACGGGAGCAGTACGCGCGGGCCGCCGAGGAGTTCAAGGCCGCGGGCCGCGCCGACGAAGTGCGGGTGGCCGACACGCTGTACCGGATCTGCCGTATCGAACGGATGGTCAGATGCGGCCCCGACGGCCCGGAGCCGCCCCGCCCCTCGGACCTGGACGACTACGGGCCGACGAAGATGCATCCGACGATGGACGAGGACGGCACCCTCCACCACGGCGAGTGAGGCGGCCGCGGACCGGCGGCCCGCCGCGGTCGGCACGGCAGCCGTCCACCGCCCGGCCGCGGCAACCGTCCGCGTCCCCTCCCCCTCTGCTCCCCCTCTACAGCCAGCTGTGGAACCTGCGGACGTACCAGGTCTTCACCCACTGGGTCAGCGCGCAGTAGGAGAACAGGACAGCGATCAGCCAGGGGAAGTAGCTCATCGGCAGCGCCACCATGCCGAGCCCGGCGGCGAGCGGCGAGAAGGGCAGGAACAGCCCGGTGGCCATCGCGAGGCCCGTCATCACCATCACCGGCCAGGACGCGCGGGACTGGAGGAAGGGGATCTTGCGGGTACGGATCATGTGGATGATCAGGGTCTGCGACAGCAGGCCCTCGATGAACCAACCGGACTGGAAGAGCGCCTGATGGGCCTCGTTGTCGGCGCCGAAGACGTTCCACATGATCAGGAACATGGCGATATCGAAGACCGAGCTGATCGGTCCGATGGTGACCATGAACCGGCCGATGCCCCGCGCGTCCCAGTTCCGCGGCTTGCGCAGGTACTCGGGGTCCATCCGGTCCCACGGGGTGGCCAGCTGGGAGATGTCGTAGACCAGGTTCTGGATGAGCAGGTGGATCGCCAGCATCGGCGGGAAGGGGATGAACGCGGAGGCGACCAGGACGGAGAAGACGTTCCCGAAGTTCGAACTGGCCGTCATCTTCAGGTACTTGATGGTGTTGCCGAAGGTGGTCCGCCCCTGGGAGACGCCGTCCCCGAGGACGGTGAGGTTCTTCTCCAGCAGGATGATGTCCGCGGACTCCTTGGCGATGTCCACCGCGGTGTCCACCGAGATGCCGACATCGGCGTCGCGCAACGCGGCGGCGTCGTTGACACCGTCGCCCAGGAAGCCGACCGTCCGCCCGTCGGCCTGCAACGCCCGTACGAGACGGGCCTTCTGGACGGGGGTGACCTTGGCGAACACCGTGGTACGGGCGGCCAGTTCGCGCAACTCCGCGTCGGGGAGCCCGTCGAGGTCGGGTCCGGTCACCACGTCGCCCACGGTGAGGCCGACGTCGGCGCAGATCCGGGCGGCGACGAGTGGGTGGTCGCCGGTGATCACCTTGACCGCGATGCCCTGGTCCGCCAGGCCCCGCAGGGCTGTCGCGGCGTCCGCCTTGGGCGGGTCGAGGAAGGCCAGGAAGCCGATCAGTACGAGCCGGTCCTCGTCCGCGACGCCGTAGATGTCGCGCGGTTCGTCCATGGTCCGGGTCGCGACGGCCAGCACCCGCAACCCCTGCTGGTGGTGTTCCTCGGCGATCCGGCTGACGTGCCAGCGCAGTTGGCCGGTCAGGGCGACCTGCTCGCCGCGGTCCCTGACGTGGGTGCACAGGTCCAGGACGTCCTCGACCGCACCCTTGGTGATCATGATGTGCTCGGGGCGGCTCTCCGCGCCCGCCAGGGTATTGCGGCGGAGGACGACCGACATCCGCCGGCGGGCGAAGTCGAAGGGGATCTCGTCGACCGGCTCGAAGCGGGCGTCGACGACAACCTCCTCGGCCTCGTGCATGCGGTCGATGACGGCCTGGTCCAGAAGGTTGCGCAGCCCCGTCTGGAAGTGGCTGTTGAGGTAGGCGTACTCCAGGACCTCGGTGTCCTCCCTGCCGTGGACGTCCACACAGCGGTCCAGGACGACGCGGTCCTCGGTGAGGGTGCCGGTCTTGTCCGTACAGAGCACGTCCATGGCGCCCAGGTTCTGGATCGCGTTGAGCCGCTTGACGACGACCTTGCGGCGGGACATCGCCACCGCGCCCCGGGCGAGGTTGGCGGAGACGACCATCGGCAGCATCTCGGGCGTGAGCCCGACCGCGACCGCGACGCCGAACTCGAAGGCGCCCTTCCAGTCGCCCTTGGTCAGCCCGTTGACGGCGAACACGGCGGGGACCATGACCAGCATGAAGCGGATCAGCAGGAAGCTGACCCTGCGGACGCCGTGGTCGAAGTTGGTCTGCGGGCGGTCGCCGACCAACGAGCCGGCCATCGAGCCGAAGTAGGTGTCCACGCCGGTCGCCACCACCACACCGGTGGCGGTGCCGGAGGTCACCGAGGTGCCCATCAGGCAGAGGTTGCCGGCCTCCACCGGGTCCGCCGTGGCGCGCTGCCCCCGGTCGTCGCCGCGGATGTCGTCCTTGGCGACCGGCAGCGACTCCCCCGACAGCGCGGCCTGCCCGACCATGAGGTCCTTGGCGGCGATCAGGCGCAGATCGGCGGGGACGAGGTCGCCCGCGGCGAGCTTGACGAGGTCGCCGGGGACCACCTGGTCCATCGGCACCTCAAGGGTGGTGGGCAGCGACGATCGGCCGGCCCGGCGCTGGACCGCACAGGTCGTGGTCACCAGCTCGCTGAGGGCGTCGGCGGCGCGTCCGGAGCGGAATTCCTGCCAGAAGCGCAGCAGTCCGCTGACACCCACCATGACGGAGAGGATCACAACGCCCGGATCCTCGGGGTCCTGCACGTACATGACGGCGGCGAGCAGCACCAGGACGGCGATGAAGGGATTCGCAAAGGCCTTCGCCAGCTGAATCCCCCAGCTCGGCGCCTTTTCATGGGCGACGGTATTGGGGCCGAAGCGCTCCTGGCGTTCGGTGACATCGGAATACTTCAGACCGTTGTGCCGGGCGTGCAGATCCTGCAGGACCTGCGCGGCGGGACGCGCGCTGACCTGGGCGAGCTTTTCGCCGACGACACGGGTACGGGCCTCCCATTCGGCGGCTTTTCTCGCACGGCGGCCGCGCGGGCCGCGGCCGGGCGGAGCGAGCTTCTCCGGGGCGAGCAGGGTCATGGTGAATTCCCTTTCCGTGCGGGACGGCATGGCGGAACCGCGCCGTCGTACGGAGTGGTGAAAGGAAGGTGAAGCGGGCGGGCGGCAATGGCCTCTCCCGCGATGCAGAAAATGGTGAGTATTTTTTGTGTGCGGCCGTGGCGCACATGGATCAGGGCACGGCAGAGCGCCGCGCACCGCGGACCACCGGCCCGGCGGCGATCAGGAGCCGCTCAGCCGACCGGCGGCGTTCAGCCAACCGGCAGAGTGCGGTGAAGACTTCGATCGGGAGACACCCCGATCACCTCCTCCACTCGCATGGGACGGCCCGGACCGACGATCCCGCCGAGGGCACCACCAACGGCACCACTAACGGCACCACTAACGGCACCCGACGGAACGTAACACGCCATTCTGGAGAATTGGAAATCTGAAGCCGTCTTCAGGAATTTCAGCTTTTGTTCAGGGTCATTGCCGGAGGATCGGCGTCATTTCCAGGGGGGCGATTCTTGTGCCGGCGGGGGCGCCTGCCCGTCGGCCGGTAGCGCCCGGCGGATTCACGGAATTCCTCCGCAAGGGGGCGGGCAGGGGGGCGGCGCATTCCCGGTGCGGCCGAGGTCGGGCGGGGCCCAGCGTCGGCTCACCCCCGGAACTCGGAACCCGGATCCCGGCACCCGACCCCTCGCCCCCTTGCGGAGGAATTCCGTGAATCCGCCGGGCGCTACCGGCCGACGGGC
>NZ_SDIG01000184.1:0-11943 GCF_004122755.1 Streptomyces sp. TM32 | reverse complement strand
CCAGCCGTACATCATCAGACAACCCCACCCACGGATGCATGACCTGCCCAACGACCCGACCACCGACCGGTCACAGCAATGCTTGATCTCCTCAAACAACGGCATTGGCCGCCCAGCGGGTAGTCGTACTGCGGCCGGCCGGCCATCCCACTGGTGTGGAACGGCTCCCCGTTGTCATCGATCCGGAGCGTGCCGTGCCGGTTCCCGCTGGACCACTCCAGCTCCAGGTACCAGCGCACGTCGCGGGATCCGGCCCGCGCGCTGACCTTGAAGACCTCGGGGTCCCGCTCGCTCACCTTGTACGGGAAGTCCCGCTGTCCGCCCTGCGGAGCGATCCGTGGCTGTGGCGCGTCCAGGGAGACCCCGAACACCTTGGGGGTGATGCCGCCGCCACAGCCCACGCCCATGCTGTAGGCGTTCCAGGCGGGTGGCGCCGAGCTTCCCACGACTCGCACCCTCAGGGCATGCAGTACCACGGTCTCGTCGCCCGCACCCTGCACCGACACCTGAACCAGCTGACTGTCCGCCGAGACCGCGCCCAGCGCCGAGATCCAGCCCCGGGCGTGCTGTTCGGCGGGCGGCGGGGGCATCTCGCCCGGGTCCCGGTCGACCAAGTACCGCTGGCTGCACGGGTCCTCCCAGGTGTACGGGCGGACATCCACGCTCACCGGGAGCCCGGCCCGGTCGGCCGTGCCCGAATCGGGCGCCCGGTCGCCGGCTTCGCCGCGCCCCGTGCCGCCGGCAGCCTTACCGTCCGGCGTACGGGACGAGGACGGGGGCGAGGACGGACGCGTGTCGCCCGCGGCCGGCGGCTTCGCGGACGCGGACCGGCCGCCCCCGGCCTTCGTCGGCGTGCTGCCGCGCTCCGTGGTCGTGGCCGTCCCGGCTGCCGCCTTGCGGCCGTCGCTGCCATCGGAGGAAGTCAGTCCGACGGCCACAGCGGCGGAGGCGGCCACGGCGGCCACGGCGATCCCGGCGGCCAGCGCGATCCGCCGCCGGCCGCCGGCGGGCGCCACCTGGGACACGGACCGCCCCGCGGGGGCGGGCGCGGCGTCCTGAACGGGGCCGGAAGCGGAGGTGGCAGAAGACGAGGTGGGAGCCGTCGGCGGCACGGTACGGGGACCTGATCCGACCTCAGTTTCAGCCTCCGGCTCGGACTTGGCCCCTCTCCCGCATTCCGGCTCGGGCCCGAGGCCGGCCCCTGGCGTCGTCACGGCCCCGGACTCGGCCCCCGTCTCCGTCACAGCACCGGACTCGCCTTCCCCCTTCCCACCCACCGCGCCGGCGACCGCCGCCGCGCCGCCCCCTTGCTTGCGGTCCCGCTCCCGCCGGCGTGCCTCATCCGCCAGGATCCAGCGCCGGTGCAGCTCGACCAGCTCGTCCGGCGTCGCCCGGCACAGCCGTGCGAGCCGCTCAAGCGGTGCGTACTCCGTCGGTACCGCGTCGCCGTTGCAGTAGCGGTGCAACGTCGATGTGCTCATGTGCAGCCGTTTCGCGAGCACCCCGTAGCTGTACCCGGAGCGGTCCTTCCACTCCTTCAGCAGCGCCGCGACCCCAGCCGCTTCCTCAGCCGCCCCCACTGTTACTCCCTCCCCGCCCGCGCGCACCGCACTCGTGCTGCGCACCGAGCACGTCCACTCCCACCGCCCCGACAACGCCGATTCCCCCGCCGCCTCCCGGATTCTCCGGATGGCCGGTCCGCCGGTGACCGTGTGGATGGCCGGTGGTCTGCGTCGTCCCGTACGTGAGTGTCATGATCGCACCGATCCGCCCGGCCGCCGACCTGCCCCAGGGAGCGAGCGGCAGGGCGCCCCCCTCCTGCTCGTCGGACGTTCGTACGAATTCGTCTGTCAGCCTTCCCGGATGAAGCCCTCGCGCACCAGCCAGTCCTTCGCCACCTCGTGCGGATCCTCCCCGTCCACGTCCACCCGCGCGTTCAGCCGCTGGGCCTCCGCCCCCGTCAGCCGCTTGGTGATCGGGGCGAGGAGGCCGGCGATGGCGGGGTACTTCCTCATGGTGGCGCTGTTCATCTCGGGTGCCGCGTTGTAGTTGGGGAAGAAGTGCCGGTCGTCCTCCAGCACTTTCAGCTTGAGTTCGGGAATACGGCCGTCGGTGGTGGCCGCCACGCCGAGGGCGCAGGCCGCACCCTCGGCGACCTGGGCGTAGACGACGCCGTCGTCCATCTTTTTGAAGTTCCCGCGCCGGAGGGCGAATCCGTACGTCTTCGCCACGCCCGGCAGGCCGTCCTCGCGCACCGAGAACTCGCTTCCGCCGCAGATCGTCGCCGCGCCCGGGTCCTTCTTCGTCAGGCGTGCCACGTCGGAGAGTGTGCGCAGCCGGTACTTCTGCGCATTCGCCTGGTTCGCGACCAGCGCGTAAGTGTTGTTGAGCGGGGCGGCGGACAGCCAGGTGATGCCGTTGCGGCGGTCCTCCTCGCGTACGGCCTCCCACTGCGCGTGCGGGTCGACGACCCGCTTGGCGTGACCGAGGTAGGTGATCCAGGCCGTGCCGGTGTACTCGTACATCCCGTCCGCCGCACCGGACTTGACCGCCTCGCGGGCACCGATCGAGCCCTGGATGTTCGTCCGGTCCAGGACTTCCGCGCCGGCTGCTTTGAAGACCAGCCCCATGATCTGGCCCAGGATGATCTGCTCGGTGAACTCCTTTGAGGTCACGGTCAGTTGGGCGCCCGCCAGCGGTCGCCCCTTCCCGATGGAGCCGGGCTGCACCGAGTCGGCCAGCGGGCTGCCGCTGGTCAGTCCGCAGCCGCTCAGCAATGCGGCGGCGAGCAGCAGGGCGCCGGCGCCCGCGACGGCCGTCCGTACCCGGTCCAGGCGCATCAGTCCACCTCCAGGGCGCGGGGCCGGCCGACCCTCTTCGGTACGAGCCCGATGTTCTCGGTGACGGTCATGTGCGGGAAGGCGGCGCTGGTGTGCTGATAGGCGCCCAGCAGCTGCTGGCAGCGGGTGCCCAGGTACTCCCAGAAGGTCACTTCTCGGTCCCTCCGTCAAGGCCGGTCCTCCAGCGGTCAGCGGTCCCTACGGCGCCTGCCGCGACGCCTGGCGCACCAGTGGAGTGAACCGGAGCGGCACCGGATTCTCCAACGTGATCGCCGTCGAGGCCCGCACGATGCCATCGAATCCCGCCATCCGGTCGATCGCGCGCTGCAAGTCGGCATTCGAGCGTGCCACCGAACGGCACAGCATGTCACCACCCCGCCAGGCGGCGCGGAGTCACGTGGGCCACGCCCGACGGGAACCGCATCACCGGCTCAGCACACTCGCACTGCTCGCCGACCGCTGCCCCACCCGGGCATCCGCCCCTCAGCCGCTCCGTTGCCACACGCTGCCGACGCCGCGGCCGCGCTCAGGGGCGGGCCGTCCAGTACCGCTTCAACACCTCCAGCTGGAGGGAGCATTCCAGGGAGGTGACTTCCTCGCTGCCCTCGAAACCGCCGGTGAGGAAGTCGGCGAGGTGTTCCTCGTCGCGGAAGACCCCTCCGTAGGTGAAGACCGAAGCGGCTGCCGTGAGGGCGAGGAAGCGTGTCGCGGGGTGGTCGGCGAGGGAGGCGGTGAGGCGTTTCACGGCGCCCGGGCGGCAGCCGATGCTCAGCACCGCCTCGACCGCGTAACCGATGTCCCGTGGATCGACCTCGACGCGCGGTCGCAACAGGCCGGATTCGAGCAGGGCGGCGACGGTACGGCGGGCGCGGGACTCGGTGATGCCGAGGGTGCGGGCAAGGGTGGAGAAGGGCATCCGGGCGTCGTTGCGCAGTACGGCGACGGTGTCGCGCTCCAGGCCGCTGAGCGGTGTGTCGCGCGGGTGGGCGGCGGTCCGGCCGGCGTTCTGCCCGGTGAGCGCGGAGATTTGACCGGACGTCAGGCGAGGGAGGCGCCAGGATGCCGTGCTGGTGAGCCGGCGCAGTATCCACTCGGTACGCAGGGTGCGGATTCCCGGTACCGCGGGCAGTTCGGTGGTGAGTGCCCGGGTCGTGTCGGCCCGGGTGGCGCCGTGCAGCATGCAGAAGACGTCCGCAGCCCCGGACGCCAGCGACACGAACGGGGTGTCGGCGCGCGCGGCGAGGGCGTGTGCCACCTCGGGTGCCCGCCCGGGTTCGGTGCCGATCCACACGGTCGCGGGCAGCCCTTCGGCCAGCAGCGACCACTCGATTTCGCAGATCACCCGCATCGCACCGTCGTCGACGAGCCGTGCGTAGCGGCGGGCGACGGTGCGTGCGGAGCTGTCGAGGACGCGGGCCAGTACGTCGAAGGACGCCCGGGGAGCCGTCTGCAGTGCGGCGATCAAGTCGAGATCGATGTCGTCGATCACGGTGTCCTCCATGGCTCCTGGCATCTCGTCTTCCGTGGCGCTCGTCGGCTGTCCACCCTAGCCGAGCATCTGCCGGAATCAGTCACCAGAGGCAGTTCTGCGTGGGGATACGGCACCGACAGCGCGAGTTGCGCCCGATCACGTCACTTGGCCGCCAGAATCCAGCGTGGTGCGTGTTAGGGTGCAGAAATTCGGCACACAAGGTGCGTTGTGCGCCGGAAAGCGGCAGGCTCTCCGTCACCCGCGGGCACCGCGCCTGCCGCAAGTGCGGCCGTGCGACCCGCTTTTGCCGCCACCCGCCCGCGAGGAGAACTCATGACACATTCGATCACCCTTGGCGACGTCTCGGTGCTGCGGACGGTGGAGTACGAGGGCACGACCCGGCCGCCGGAGGAGATGTTCGGTGACCTCCCGGCTGAGGTCTGGCAGGCCCACCGGCCCTGGCTCGCCCCCGACTTCTGGGACCCGCGGACGGGACTGCTGACCTCGTGCGTGCAGACCTGGGTGCTGCGCAGCGCCGGCCGGACGATCCTGATCGACACCGGAGTGGGCGACGCCAAGGAACGTCCCGCCATGCCGGCCTTCCACCAGCTGCACACGGGATACCTCGCGCGCCTCGCGGCCGCCGGGGTGCGGCCGGAGGATGTCGACGTCGTGGTCAACACGCACCTCCATGCCGACCATGTCGGCTGGAACACCCGCCTGGTGGACGGGGAGTGGGTGCCGACCTTCCCGCATGCCCAGTACCTCTTCCCGCGGGCCGATTACGACTTCTGGAATCCGGCCCACCAGCACACCCGCCGTATGGAAGCGGCAAACCGCAACGTCTTCGAGGACAGCGTCGAACCGGTCGTCCGCGCCGGGCTGGCGACGCTGTGGGAGGACTCGTTCGTCGTCGACGAGAACCTGACCCTGGCCCCGGCGCCCGGCCACACCCCGGGCTCCTGTGTCGTGCTCCTGTCCTCCGGCCAGGATCGCGCCGTCTTTGTGGGAGACCTGCTGCACAATCCCGTTCAGGTGGTGGAGCCACAGTGCAACAGCTGCTTCTGCGAGGACCCCGCGGGTGCCCGCGACTCGCGCCACCGGGTGCTCGGCGAGGCGGCCGACGCGGGGCGGATCGTCTTCCCGGCCCACCTGAGCGGTGAGCGGCCGGGGATGCGGGTCGAACGGTCCGGCAGCCGGTTCGCCATCCGCTCCTGGGCGTCGCTCGCGGCCACGGCATGACCGGCGCCCGCCGCGCCGGCGACCATCCGGACATGACCCGCCGGAGTGCCGCACTGCCGCCACACGACGCACGGCCCGGTCCCGTCGTCCGCACGACCGGTGGGCGGGTGCGTGGCCTGCACAAGGACGGTGTGCAGGTGTTCCACGGGATTCCGTATGCCGCCGCTCCCGTCGGTGCGGCCCGCTTCGCGGCCCCGTCCCCCGCCCCCGCCTGGCACGGTGTCCGGGACGCCACCCGGCCCGGCCCCACCGCACCGGCCCCGGACCGCCAGGGATTCGGCGGCATGGACCTCAGCCCGGTCACCGGCCCACCACCGATACCCGGCGACGCCTACCTCACCGTCACCGTGACCACGCCGGACCCGGGCGCGGGCGGACTGCCCGTGCTGGTCTTCGTGCACGGCGGCGGCCTCCTCTCCGGCACCGGCCAGGCTGCCCTCTACGACGGGGGACCGTTCGCACGCAACGGAGTGGTCCTCGTCACCCTCAACTACCGCCTGGGCATTCCGGGTTGGCTCTCGCTGCCCGGCGCCCCGGAGAACCGTGGCCTGCTCGACGTGATCGCCGCGCTGCGCTGGGTGGCCGACAACGCCGCGGCCTTCGGGGGCGATCCGCACCGGGTGACGGTGGCGGGCCAGTCCGCCGGCGCGATGATCGTGGCCGCTCTCCTGGCCGCTCCCCCGGCCGCCGGACTCTTCCGCCGGGCCATCAGTCAGAGCGGCAACGGCCTGTGCGCCGTACCGGCCGAGCACGGCCTCGCGATCACCCGCCAGGTGTGCGGGACGCTCGGACTGCCACCCCGCGCCGAGGCGTTCCACGATATGGACGACGCTCGTCTGACCGCCGTCCTGCAGGAAATTCCGCCCACCGGCCCTGAGCTCTCCGGCCACCTCGATCCGTCGCTGGGCAACAGCCCCTTCAAACCCGTGATCGACGGCGTCCTGCTGGAACGTCAGCCCGCACTCGCCCTTCGCGCGGCGGGCCGTGCCGGCTCGGGGCCGGTGTCGGCACGCGAGCTCCTGATCGGCACCAACGCGGACGAGGCCGCTCTCTACACCGTCCCCGGCGGCGCGATCAGCTCGATGACCCCCAGCACGCTGGCCGCCATCGCGGCACGGCGCTCCGCCCGGCCGGAAGCGCTGCTGGCCCACTATCGCGCCCGGCTCCCCTGTGCCGGGCCGGGCGAGTGGGCGACCCGTCTGATGACCGATCTGTACCTCGCCGGCAGCCGCGCACTCGCGACCGCCCACAGCACGCTCCCGGGCGCCCGGACCTTCGCCTACACCTTCGCCTGGCGGTCCACCGCATTCGACGGCCGGCTCGGCGCCTGCCACTGCGTCGAGCTGCCCTTCGTCTTCGACCGCACGGACCTCCCCGCGCTGCACGGCGCACACGCCCTCCTCGGCCCCGGCCTACCGGACCGCGGTCTCACGGACCTGGCCGCCCGCACGCACGCCGCCTGGGTCGACTTCGCCACCCACGGCGACCCCGGCTGGCAGCCCTACGACGCCGGCCGGCAGGCCACCATGCACCTCGACCACACCTGGCACCTGCACCGCGGCACCCCGCAGGCCCGGCCACCACAGGAGGACCGGCATGACCTGATGCCGCATCAGGAGATTCTGGTTCCGTGACGACGTGACGCGCCGTTCAGCTGACGGTCGGGGCGGCGTGGGTCGCCGGGCTGTCCGGGTGCCAGAACGCGTACACGTCCGCGAGATCGAGGACGATGAGGGCCGCTTCGGCCGAGACCGCGGCGGGAGTCAGCTGCCTGACAGCTTCTCCTGCAGCCAGTCGAAGACGACCTCGCAGTGCTGCTGCGGGGCCATCGGGGAGCAGTGCAGCTGCGCACCGGTGGCCGCGGTGAGCTTCACGTAGTCCTTGGGAGCGGTCAGTTGGGCGTACATCTGCCGTGGCTGCCCCGGATAGAACTGCTCGTCGTCATAGTCGAGCACCAGCGTGGGCATCTTGATGCGGCCCACCACATCCGTGATGTCCAGCGAGGTGATGAGGGTGGCGGGGGTGTAGAAGTCGGTGAACATCTTGCCCTCGCGGGCCGCGAGCATCGCCGGCACGGAGAAGGGCTCGATGCGCTTCTTCATCGTGGCGGCCGCGGACGGCGGCAGCTCGGGGACGACCTCCTTGTTCCAGATGGTGTTGGTCTTCTCCTTGTCCGGGGTGAGGATCTGCCGGATCTCCGGAGGAAAGCCGAGCCAGGGCGAGAGCACGCCGGGCATCGCCACCAGAGCGGCGATCCGGGTCTCGAAGGCCGCGGCCCGGGGGGCCAGATTCCCGCCCATGCTCAGCCCGGTGAGGGCGATCTTCCTGGTGTCCACGTCCGAGCGGGCGGACAGCCAGTCGACGAGCGGGGTGACGACGGTCTCCCAGCGTGGCGTGAAGACCACCTGGTCGACGAAGAGCAGCTGGCCCTGGCCGGGCCCGTCGTACACCAGGGCGTTCCAGCCGCGTTGCAGAGCCGCCTGGACGCCGTAGGTCCACATGTCGACGTCCTGCCCGTCGCTGCCGTTCGTCAGGATCACGGTGGGGCGCCGCGTGCGGGAGGCGTCCGGACGGAAGAACCACACGGGCAGCGGGGTCTTCCCATACGGGATGTGCGCCGTCACCGGTGCCGGGTCGCACCGCTCGCAGAACGTGTCCCAGGCGCCGCGCCCCGCCTTGTACAGCTGCTCCTCGCTGCCGGGGGTGTCGGAGCCGAGGACGAAGAACAGCCCCTGGGCGTAGTACTGCGCGGCCCGCAGCGCACGGAACCGTGTGGTCTGCGTGCCGGGCTTGCCGCTCCGGGGCGGCTGCGTCAGCCGGTCACCGAGCTTCTTGAAGGTCTCGGTGTACGTCTGCGCGGAGAGGCCGGCCTTGTTGATCGTGTTCACGGCGGTGAGTACCTCGCCCACCTCAGCGGCGCCGTACCCGGACGCCCCGAGCGCGAGGAGCCCGTTGAAGTTGAAGCCGGGGTCCTTGAAGAGCGTCATCGCGCCGGGCGTGGGGCCGCTCACGGATGCGGAAGCCCATGCCGTGCGCGTGGGCGTGGGATCCGCCGCGGACGAGGCGCCCGACGCGGTGCACCCGGCGGTCAGCACGGCCCCCGCCCCACCGATGAGCCCGGCCACCGTGGTGCGGCGGGTGGGGCCGGATACGTGAGCGCCCGAGGCGTAGGTCATACCGAGTGAACGTACGAGCCGCGCCCCTGGACACCTCGCTCCGACACCCGTCGTTCCCCCGAACGGCACGTCACGCCGAGCCTGTCTGCGTGGCCAGTGGCCCCCGGGGCCCGGGGGCCACTGCCGTACGCGGATGGCTTCGGACCCCGAGCCGGCCGCGCCTCGTTATCCGAACTGGCCGGGCTGGTAGTCGCCGGCGGGCTGCTGGACGATGACGTTCGCGCGGTTGAAGGCGTTGATGACGGCGATGAGGGACACCAGGGCGGCGAGCTGCTCCTCGTCGTAGTGCTTGGCGGCGTTCGCCCAGGCCTCGTCCGTGACGCCACCGGCCGCGTCGGCAAGGCGGGTGCCCTGCTCCGTCAGCTCCAGCGCCGCGCGCTCGGCCTCGGTGAAGACCGTGGCCTCCCGCCACGCCGCGACCAGGTTGAGGCGCAGGGAGGTCTCACCGGCGGCAGCGGCGTCCTTGGTGTGCATGTCCAGGCAGCCACCGCACCCGTTGATCTGACTCGCGCGGATCTTCACCAGCTCCTGCGTCGCGCCCGGCAGCGACGAGTCGACGAGCACCTGATTCGCCGCGATGATGTGCTTCCAGAGCTTGCCTGCGAGCGGGCTCTCGAACAGGTTCAAACGGGCACCCATGGTCAACTCCTCCATCGTGATCGATGCCTACACCGAGAGGACGAAACCGCTCGGCACGCTGTGACATGAACGAACGTGACCTGCGTCTCCCCTGGCGCACAGCGGCAGGAGCCACCGACGACGAGGGTCGGCTACACGCCCTAGGCACTGAACCCCCGTGTGGTCGCACGCAAGCGCTTGCCCCGCTTGCCGAGCACGAACCTGACCGGGATCAGCACCGCCCACCACAGCATCGCCCCCGTCGGTGAGACGAAGGCGAGCGGTACGGCGACGGCGAAGACCAGCACGGTCGACACGAGGTCGGCCACGTCGTTGCGCACGATGGGGTCGGGCAGTGGCGCGCTCGACAGCCATGGGCGCTTCCACAGCACCACCGTGAGCGCGAGCTGGGTGGCCCCCATGGCCGCGACGGCGCCGGAGTAGATGGCCACGGACTGCGGCAGGTACGCGTACTCGGCCAGCAGGGTGGTGGGGAAGGGCATCAGGGCGACCAGCCCCAGGCCCAGCAGCACGAGCCGGACGACCGTCCCGTCCACGTCCCGCACGGACTGGAAGAGCTGGTAATGGCCCCGCCAGAATGCCGCGATGACCAGCACGCTGAGGGCGTACGCCCACACTTTGGGCAGCACCTCGCTCAGCGCCCGCGCGAAACCGTCGGGGTCCAGCCCCGCCGGCAGCGTGATGTCCAGCGCCAGCAGCGTCATCGCGATGGCGAACACTCCGTCGGACAACGCGAGGAGTCGGACCGCGCTCCCCTCGTCGTCCCGTACTCTCCGGCCACCGTTCACCACGCCACTCTAGGATCACCTGCCCCGGAATATCCCGATTGGTCCCGCGCACGTGTTGAGCCGTCCGCCGGGCTTCGCAAGCCGGTCGGGAGTCGAGTGCGGCTCGCATGTCTCGACGGCTTGTGCCGCTCGGCCCGCGCGGTCCCCGCTCGTCGCCGTGGAGCCGTCCTCGTTGAGCGGACGCGCACCGGCGGGGAAAATGAGCCGGGACTCGGCAGCGCCGTGGCTGCGTAGGCATACTCGGCGACGTCGGACAGGGAATCGGAGCGAAGCGCAGTGCGGGCACGGACCACGGTCGTTCCGGTCCCATCCCGTCGTCATGAAGCTCAGTCGTCCTGTCAGGCCGCCGAGGAGTACGACCACCTTCCCGGAGGAGTGGGCACATGGAGCTGGAGCTTCGACACCTGAGGGTGCTGTGTGCGATCGCCGATGCCGGGAGTGTGGGACGGGCGGCATCGGAGCTGGGCTACTCGCAGCCCGCGATGAGCACCCAACTCCGGCGCATAGAGCGGCACTTCGGGAAGCCGCTGTTCGAGCGGAACATATCGGGTGTCGAGCTGACCCAGTACGGCGCGGGGGTCCTGGCGCAGGCCCGTGACGTCCTGGCCCGCGCGGATGCCATAGGGCGCGACCCGGTCGAGAGCGTGGCGCGTACGCGCCGGCCGCTCCGCCTGGCCGCGACCAACTCTCCGGTCCTGTCCGGCATGGTCGTCCGACTCCGGAGCCGACTGCCCGACCTCGCGCTCACGGTGAGCAGCGTGTATCCGTCCTCGGAGATCGTCCAACTCCTGGAGGACGGTGAGGTGGACGCCGCGATCGCTGCCGACTATCCCGGGCTGGAGCTGTGGCACTCGGCCGCCGTCGCCCATCGCGGGATCGTCACCGAACCGTCCTTCGTCGCCCTGCCGTCGAATCACCGGCTCAAACACTGCCTGGAGGTCGGGCTCGCGGATCTGGCCGACGACGCCTGGTTCGTCACTCCGGACGACGGGGCCGGCTGGCCCGGGGTGTTCTACGCGGCCTGCGAGTCGGCCGGTTTCACCCCGGCGGCGGTGCACGAATTCCTCGGCGACCAGCTGCAGTTGCAGAACATGATCGCGGAGGGGCTCGGGGTCTCCATCGTGCAGGCGACGCTTCGTCCGGTCCCCGGCGTCCTCATCAAACCGCTGACCGGCACACCGCTGTGGTGCCGTTACGTACTGGCCTGGCGGCGTGCGAGCCTCGCCGACGAGATCGCGGATACGCTCGCCGGCTCCGCCACCGCGGCGTACCGCGCGCTCATCGCGCAGTCGCCGCACCTGCGGAGGTGGGCCTCGCGGACCTGGAGCGTGGCCGGGCCGCAGGTCGCCGTCCGGCCCGACCGGGCGCCGTTGCCGCACCGTCGAGGACCGGCCAACGGTGAGGAAACGGCGGGCCGTTGACAATGCCCCGCGGGATGATGCCGTCGCGACGCTGACGCCTGGCGGGAGGACGCGCCGGGACGTTGACACCTCGCGGGACGTTATGGCGGGTCAGCCCAATGTGCTATGTCACACCTCATTGTCGGCGGGTGGTGTGCGCTGAGAAGGTGCCGCACACGCCTCATACGGTTTCCCGAGGCGCATCTGTTTCCCCCCACGAAGGAGCAGGGATGCGCTACCGCTTCACCTGGCCCAGATGTGTGGTCGACGGTCTGACCGCCGTCGCGACGGTCGCCTGCCTGGCGACGCCGGCGACGGCCACACCCCACCCGATGGCCGTCGCCAAGGCCGTGCCCGGCCCCCCCACCACCTCCCACGCCGCACCGC
>NZ_SDIG01000183.1:0-11966 GCF_004122755.1 Streptomyces sp. TM32 | reverse complement strand
GGGGTGGGGACGGCGGACGCGGTCGATGCCACGCTCATGAGAGCCCTCCATGGGGAGTGGGGAGGCTGTGCGAGTCGACGGTCGGGGAGACGGCGGGCCGGCCGAAATGCGGTGCCGGGATGGCGCCGAGTGCGGGCGCAACCCGGTGACCTGGCCCTTCTCTACGCCGCAGACTGTTCCCGGGCCCGCCGGCCGGGCGCGTGAAGCCCAGGAAGCGAAGGGATGAGGGTCCGCGGAACACTGGTCGCCGCCGGCCGCGGCGGCCGACCGGCGACGGGTACCGGCCACCAAGCCCTGGCCGGGCCCGAGCGCAGGCCGGAGCCGGGTCCGGGGCCGGTGCCGGCTCCGGGCCCGGCCCCGGCTGCACGGCCGGAGGCCTACTTGGACCGCGGCTGACTGCCCGTTAGCGTGCCCCCACACACGCGACTCTTGTAACCACCGAGCAGTGGGGGCACACGTGAGCCGACCGTCACGACGCGCAGTGCTGGGGACCGCCGGAGCGATCGGTGCGGGGGCGGCGCTCGGCGGGGCCTCCCCCGCCGCCGGGCGGGACGGCCGCCGGCAGGGGCGGGCACCGGCGTACGACACCGCACCGGCACGGGCCGCGCTGACCCGGCTGCTGCCCCGGCACGCCGACCAGTTCCAGCTGGTGGCGCTCGCCCCGGACGGCACCGGCGACCGGTTCCGCGTCGAGGGCCGGGCGGGCCGGATCACGGTCGCCGGGACCACGCCCGCGGTGCTGCTGACCGGCGTCCACTGGTACCTCAAATACACCTGCCGGGCCCATCTGTCGTGGGCCGGCGACCAGGTGGAGCTGCCCGGCCGGCTGCCCGCCCCGGCCTCCCCCGTCGAACGCGGCACCGCGCTGCCGCACCGCTTCGCCCTCAACGACACCCACGACGGCTACACCGCCCCGTACGCGACCTGGCCGCGCTGGGAGCGGATCATCGACGTACTGGCGCTGCACGGGGTGAACGAGGTGCTGGTCACCCCGGGCGCCGAGGCGGTCTACCACCGACTGCTGACCGGCTTCGGCTACTCCGACGCCGAGGCCCGCGCCTGGATCCCGGCGCCCTCGCACCAGCCGTGGTGGCTGCTGCAGAACATGAGCGGCTACGGCGGCCCCACCAGCAGCGAACTAATCGCCAAACGCGCCGAGTTGGGCCGACGGATCACCGGCCGGCTGCGCGAGCTGGGCATGCGCCCCGTACTGCCCGGCTACTTCGGCACCGTCCCCGGCGGTTTCGCCGCCCGCAACCCCGGCGCCCGCACCGTGCCGCAGGGCACCTGGTCGGGACTGGCCCGCCCCGACTGGCTCGATCCGCGCACCGAGGTCTTCGCCAAGGCGGCCGCCGCCTTCTACCGCCACCAGGAGCAACTCCTCGGCCCCGCCGACCACTTCAAGATGGATCTGCTGCACGAGGGCGGCGACCCCGGCGACGTCCCGGTGCCGGACGCCGCCCGCGCCGTCGAGAGGGCGCTGCGCACCGCCCGCCCCGGCGCGACCTGGGTGATCCTGGGCTGGCAGAACAATCCGCGGCGCGATCTGCTGGACGCCGTCGACCACGACCGGATGCTGATCGTGGATGGCCTCAGCGACCTGGAGACGGTCACCGACCGGGAGCGGGACTGGGGCGGGGTGCCGTACGCGTTCGGCTCCATCCCCAACTTCGGTGGCCGCACCACCATCGGCGCCAAGACGCATGTCTGGGCCGAGCGCTTTCCGGCCTGGCGCGACAAGCCGGGCAGCAGGCTCGCCGGGACCGCGTACATGCCGGAGGCCGCCGAACGCGACCCGGCCGCGTTCGAGCTGTTCAGCGAACTCGCCTGGCGGGAGCGGCCGGTGGACCGCGGCGCATGGTTCGACGGCTATGCCGACCTGCGCTACGGCGCCCGCGACGCGGGGGCCCGTGCCGCGTTCGCCGCACTGGGCACCAGCGCCTACGAGATCTCCAGCAAGGACGGCCGCCCGCACGACTCGGTCTTCGCCGCCCGCCCCGACCTGGCCGCCCGCTCCGGCACCGTCTACGCCACCCACACCCCCGCCTTCGACCCGGCGGCCTTCGACACCGCGTTCGCGGCGCTGCTGACCGTCCGCCCCGCGCTGCGCGGCTCCGACGCCTACCGCCGCGATCTGACCGACACCGCCCGGCAGGCGCTGGCCAACCGGTCCTGGCAGCTGATCGGGCAGCTCCAGGACGCCTACCGGCGCAAGGACCGGGCCACGTTCCGTGCGCTGTCCGGCCTGTGGCTGCACCTGATGCGGCTCAGCGAGGACGTCACCGGCGCCCACCGGCAGTTCCTGCTGGGACCGTGGCTGGCGGACGCCCGGGCCATGGCGTCCGGCCCCGAGGAGGAGGCGCGTCTGGAACACAGCGCCCGGGCGCTGCTCACCACGTGGGCGGACCGGGCCACCGCCGACGGCGGCTCGCTCGCCAACTACGCCAACCGCGACTGGCACGGCCTGATCGGCGAGGTCCATCTCCCGCAGTGGCAGGCGTACTTGGACGAGCTGGCGGACGCGCTGGCCGCGGACCGGCCGCCGAAGACCTTCGACTGGTACGCCCTGGAAGAGCCCTGGACCCGCGCCCGCACCAGCCATCCGTTGCACCCCACGACCGAGGCGTACCGCACCGCGCAGCGGGTCCACGACACCCTCGCGAAGGCTCCGTACCAGGGCACCGTCACCGTCACCACGAGCCCGTCCGCGCTGCCGCCGGGCGGAAGCGGCGACGTCACCGCGGCCCTGCGCAACGTCAACGGGCTCCGGGCGACCGGCCGGGTCGACTTCGCGCTGACCGGCGTCGAGGCCACCGCGCAGGGACCGGTGTCGCTGCCGTCGCTCCCGCCCGGCGGCACCGGCCGGGCCCGCTGGCGGGTCACCGCACCCGCCGGCCCGCTCACCGAGCCGCTGACGGCGCTGCCGTACGGCCTCACCGCCGACTACGGGCCGAAGGGCGAGCCACGGGTCCGCGCCACCCACCACGGCACCCTGTTCGTGGCGGGGCCGCTGGGCCCGGAGTTGCGCACGGTCACCACCAACGCGGCGGTCTTCGGTCAGCTCGGCGACCGGCTCGCGGTCAACGGCGCGGGCGCCGACCTGTGGAAGGCCACCGCTGAATTCGGCGCGGTCTACCGGCCGGACGCGCTCACCGCGGGCGGCTCGGTGACGGTCGAGGTGAGCGCGCAGGACCCGACCGGCCCCTGGGCCCGCGCCGGCCTCGTCGTCCGCAACCGGCTGGCCACCCCCGTCCCCGGCTCCCCGGACGCCCTCGGCTTCCTCAACCTGTCCGTGACGCCCGCCAACGGCGTCGTGCTGTCCTACGACGCAAACGGCGACGGCACCCTGGACACCTACCGTCGGCTCACCGGCGTCACCGCGCCCGTCCTGCTGCGGCTGACCCGCGGCCCGGACGCGGGGCGCTCCGGTACGTACACCGGCGCCTGCTCCACCGACGGGGGCGCCGGCTGGCGCGAGATCGCCACCGTCCGCGTCCCCGGAGCGGCCGCCCGGCAGGACACCGGACTGCACCAGTCGGCCGCCAACTCCGCGACCGGGGACCGCGGTACGGCAACCTTCCGTCGCTGGACGGTCACTGGAAGCGCATCCGGCCACCGCGTACGCTGACCGCAACGCACCACGAGCGAGGGGAAGAACACGGTATGAGTGCCGCAGCGGAGAAGGAGTGGCTCTACGCCCTGGACATCTCCGACGCCACCTGGCAGCGCGCCCCGGGCGAAGCGGAAGAAGCGGTGGAGATCGCCTTCCTGGAGCGCGGCGCGGTGGCCATGCGCAATTCCACGGACCCCGATGTGGTACTCCGCTACACCGAGGCGGAGTGGCGGGCGTTCGTCCTCGGCGCACGCGACGGCGAGTTCGACCTGGAGCGCTGACGACGGGGGCCGGGCAGCGGTCGGGCGGCCACCGCGGTGGGCACACCGCGGTGGCCGCAGCCGTGTCCGGCCGGCGCCGGAGCGCCCGGCGGGCCGGTGACCATCACAGGATTCACTCGTTTCACGGAACGTGAAGCAGCAGCAGAAACAGCAGCAGGCGACACCCCGGCACGTGGACCGCGTCTCCCCCGCCGGCGGCGAGGAGGCCGGCGACGTCATCGACGTCGAGCAGGCCGAGGCGGCGCTGGTGGAGCACTATGCCCGGCTGGTCCGGCTGGCCTATCTCGTGCTGCCGCCCGGCCAGAGCCGCGGCCGCCGGGTGCTGGCCGCCCACGGCGTGGTGCAGCGGACCCTGCCGCGCCAGCGCAGCTCCACCCGCGGGCTCGGGCTGCCCGCCCAGCGCGCCGGCACGGACGCCGCGATCGACCCCGGCTACGCCTTCGTACGGCTGCGGGTCCTGCGGGCCGCCCTGTCCGGCCGCCGTGCCCTCCGCCGGCCGCCGCTGTTCCCGCAGGTGTGGGGCCTGCGGCTGTTCCCACGGTCCGGCGGCGCGGATGAACTCGCCCTGGACCAGGCGCTGTCGGCGCTGTCCGGACCGGCCCGGGCGGCATTCGTGCTGCGCGATCTGGAGCGGCTGAGCACGCCCGAGGCGCGCCGGGTGCTGGAGGCGGCCGGGGTCACGCACGCCCGGGAGGCGCTGGACGAGGCGGAGCGGGCCGCGACGCCGGCCGGCAGCCGGGACCGGTCGCTGCTGGAGTCGCCGGAGTTCGACCCCTGTGCGCTGCAGGCCCGGCCGACGGATCTGATCCGGCGGCGGCAGCACGGCCGGGCGGTGCTGGCGGCGGGCGCGGCGGTGCTGGTGTGCGGGGCGCTGCTGGGGATGCCGGGCGACGGCTGGGGCCCGGACGGCGCCGCCGCCCCGCCGTACGCCCGCAACGCCGCCGCCGAAGCGGCCCTGGACCCCGGGAAGCTGCGGGTGAGCTCCGCGACCGCCTGGAAGCAGGCCGCGCGAGAGGACTTCGCCGCCTGGCCCGCCCGCGGCGACCGGATCCACGACAAGGCGCTGCTGCGGCGGGCGCTGGCCGTGTGGGCCAGGCCGGGGGCCGGGGTGCAGGTCTCGGCGACGCCCGGGACCGCGCCGGGTCCGGCGGCCGGCCCGGCCCAGCTGCTGTTCGCGGGGGTGGTGGACCACGCCGTGGTGGTGCTGCTGCACGACGGGCTCCGGGTGGTGCGGTACGCGGAGGCGGCGGACGGCGCCGGGCAGAGCGACGGCACCGGAGCCGCGCTGGACTTCGCCCGGGTGGACGGCGCGGCCGGTGACGCGGCGAGCGCGCTGGTGGTGAGCCGTACGCAGGGCAATGTGCGCTATCTGACCGCCCCGTGGGTGACGTCGGTGCGACTGGTCGATCTGGTCAAGCCGGACGCGGCGGGCCAACCGGTGGTCATCGGGGCGGGCGGGGTCACCAGCCCGGTGCCCACCGCGCAGTCCGCGGAGAAGTGCACGACCTGGCCGGCACTCCAGGCCGGCGGCCGGCTGCTGACCGATCTCGGTGAGCTGGCCCCGGCCCGTCTGACGTACGGCAGGCCGCGTCGGCCCGGCGAGGTGACCGGCAAGCAGGCCAAGGCGGCCTGGGCGCGTACGGCCTGCCAACTGGCCGCGGTGCGCGGGCAGGGCGTACGCACGGTGAACGCCTGGCAGTTCGCCCGGCAGCCGCTGCCCACGGGCGCCGGCCTCGCGGCCTGGCTGTGCACCCGCGCCGAGACCTGGCGCGGTGCGGGCAGCCGGACGCTGGCGCAGATCCAGACCCCGGCGCCGAGCGGCGCGCCCTACGCGACGGGCTCGGTCACGGCGCAGGCCGAGGGCGGTACGGCCTGCGGACCGCGCAATCCACGGGTGCTGGCCGGAGTCCTGTGGAAGTCCCCGGCCGGCACGTGGTGGCTGCTGGCCGCCGGCAGCGGACAGGTCACCTCGATCACGGCCCGGGGCGGGCTGCACGCCCAGGCGGCGGGCCGCTTCCTGGCGGCCCCGGCCGCGGCGGGCGACCACGCGGAGCTGACCGGCCGGCTGGCGACGGGCGGAAGGATCGAGGCGCTGCACTGAGCGTCCGCGGGCCGGGCGCCTCGGCCGGCCGGCCCCCCACTTCCGGCCGACGCGCCGCAAAAACCCCTGGTCCGTGCCCGATCTGTGATTGCGCACGCGATTCCGCGCCGGGCTCCGGATCGTTAGGGTGGTCCGTATGACGACCGTGGCGCGCCGCAGGATGGGCGTCGAGGAGCGGCGTGAGCAGTTGATCGCCGTCGCCCTCGACCTCTTCAGTCACCGTTCGCCCGAGGACGTGTCGATCGACGAGGTCGCCGAGGCCGCCGGGATCTCCCGGCCGCTGGTGTACCACTACTTCCCGGGCAAGCAGCAGTTGTACGAGGCGGCGCTGCGGTGGGCCGCCGAGGAGCTCACGGCGCGCTTCGCGGAGCCGCACGAAGGCCCGCTCGGCGCCCGGCTGTTGCGGGTCATGGAGCGGTTCTTCGACTTCGTCGCGGAGCACGGCCGGGGCTTCTCGGCGCTGATGCGCGGCGGCCCGGCCATCGGTTCGGGCCGTGCGGGCGCGCTGGTCGACGGTGTCCGGCAGGCCGCCTTCACGCAGATCCTGGCCCATCTCGACGTCTCCCGGCCCTTCCCCCGCCTGGAGATGGTGGTCCGCTCCTGGATTTCGCTGGCCGAGACCACCGCACTGCTCTGGCTGGACGGCCGACGGGTGCCGCGCACGGAGCTGGAACGCCAGCTGGTGCACGACTTCGCGGCGCTGGCGGCGGTGAGCGCGGCGTACGACGCGCGGATGGCGCAGGTGGTCCGCCGGATACTCGCCGACGAACCGGAGAACGGGATCTTCGCGGATCTGGTGGGGCGGCTGATGGAACTGCCGGAGCCGGCCTGAGCGAGCGGCGGTGCTCTTCGCCGGGGCCCCGGGCACCGCTCCCGGACCGGTCCGCCACAATCACGTCATGGAGATCACCTTCCGGCTCGCCGACGACGGCGCCGATCTGCCCGCCCTGGTCGCCCTCTACGACGCCGCGGCCCGCTGGATGCAGGAGAACGGTATCGCGCAGTGGAAGCCCGGCGAGAAGGACGCGGACCACTTCCGCCGACGGCGGGCGGACGGCGAGGTCTGGCTGGCCCAGGCCGGCGGGCGCCCGGTGGGCGCCTTCGAACTGTGGTGGCAGGACGAACCCGCGTGGGGCCCGCAGCCCCCGGAAGCGGGCTATGTACACCGGCTGATGGTGGACCGCGACCGGGCACCGGCCGGCACCGGCCGGGCGATGCTGGCCCATGCCGAGCGCCGGACAGCCGAGGCGGGGCGGGCCTGGTCCCGGCTGGACTGTGTCTCCTCCAACCCGCGCCTGCGCACGTACTACGAGGACGCCGGCTACACCGTCGTCGGCGAACAGCCGTTCAAGGAGGGGACGGGCGGCAGCAAGTACGCCGTCACCCTCCTCGAAAAGCGGCTGGCCGGCTGACGTCGGGCGCGTCTGGGTCCAAGCGTCAGTTCAGGAGATTGAATTCGCTGGGGAGAGCGGCGGCGTCGCCCCCCGTGCAACCGGAAGTTCCGGCCTTGGCTGTACAGCATTGGGCACTCGGAGTTGAGACTTCGAAGCATCGACTCCGACGCCGAAGAGCTCCACCGGATCACGTCCGGTGGAGCTCTTCGACGGCTTGCGGACGCGGTGACGGTGGTGCGCTCCTGCCGCATCACCGTCGTGCCGAGGCCTGTCCTCGCCAGGGTTCGTCCGGCCGAAGAGACGAAGAAGTACGCCAAGTAGGCCCAAGTGTCAGCCGATGCGGTGCTCTCCATGAGAGCGCGGCAGACCTGGTTCATCGCCCTACCGGCCGGACACCGGCAGATGACAATACCTGCGCGGTGGACGTGCCGGTATTCCGACAGTTCGTCGAGGCACTGCTCGCGTGCTACGCCTCAACACGCCACCCAGTTCAGCACGGGCTCATGCAAGGCGTGCTGCTCGCCTCCCTCGTGATGCTGGAGCGCGGTGGTGTGAAGATGAGCCCAAAGTCCGAGAGGGCGGCCTTCTTTCTTGAGGAGGTGGAAATGTTCGCAGGCTCGATGTAGGTGACACAGGATGACTCGCGCGAAGCAAGAGCCAGTTAAGACCGTGTCCTATGTGAGGGCCATCATCCACCGCACGTGAGAAATCCAGAGCGTCCGCTGCGCGGGGACCGGCCAGAAAGGGTCTCGTGCAGCCGCGGCCAGACGTCGGCTTCGGTCCACTCAGCAGGCGTCGCCAACAGGTCATGCCCGTTCCGAAACCCAGTTCCTGCGGGAGGAGTTCCCCCGCGATCCCGGTGTGCAGGTACGGCTTCGCCGTTGTGGACCTCCCGGTTCACTGCAGTCCTGGCCTTCACTGCCCTCGCGAAAGTCACGGTTCGATTCTCTGCAGGCCACATGGCCCGGCTGACGAGCTCGTGCACGGTTAGCGGTGGGACGTCGGAAGGGTCGATGGGGCTTCGGCGCTCACGTCTGCCGTGCCGGGATCCGGTCTGCGGTCTGCTGCTGGGACAGCAGGCCGGCGACGGCTTGGACGGTGTCCTCCAGGCGCGCGCGGCGGCCGAGGTGGCGGGCCAGTGCTCGCCAGTTCTTGAGGTGGGCAATGCCGTGCGCAACCCGGATGCGGCGTGCGGAGCCTTGCGCTGACGCTTGTGTATCTCCTCGCAGTATCGGTGGTGCGGCGACTGGTCTGCCAGCCGCTCGACAGTGGGGTGGCCGAACGATGGCCAGGACACGTGAGACCTGGCCACCGATACGGAGACAGGACGATGTAGCCGATCGTGCGCTCCACGCAGGCGATGGGGTAGGCCCGGATTTACGGTGGTTGGTGCCGTCCCGGTGGTGTGTCCCCCGTGCTGCCGGGGCGGCGTCCCCCTTCCGGGGTTTCGGCGGGGGGGTGGACCCCGCACTCGCCCACCTCGGCGAGCGGATCGGCCGGACCTCGCCCACCGCGCTGGCCCGCACCCGCGCGCTGCTGTGGGCTTCCAGCCGCCCCTCGATGCCGACGTCGCGGCCGAGGAAATGATCCGGTCGTTCCTCAGCGCCGATGTGGCGGTCGCGGTCGGCCGGTTCGTCCACCGCGGCGCCCCCACAGGAGCCGGCCGCTCCACGGCCCCGCGGGCAAACGGCGTGAGATGCGGCGGCCCGCTCAGCCGTGCCGGAAGACCGCCACCGTGCGGGCCGGGACGGTGAAGGTGCCCGAGGAACGCGCGTAGGACGCGGTGGCGGTGGTGCGGTCGGCGCCGTGGGCCTGGACGGGATGCAGGGCGTAGGGCTCGCCCGCGAGGGCCTGGACGGTCTGCTGCGCGCGCTGCGGCGTGGCGTTGAAGACGATGACGAGGTGGTCGAGGCGCATGGTGAGCACGCCCGGGGTCTCGTCCTTCCCGGACAGGGGGAAGGAGAGCGCCTTTTGTACCGCGTCGGTGGTGGGCAGGCCGAAGGCCGGTTCGGTGGCGTGGATACGGAGCAGATCGCGGTAGGCGGCGGCGGTGTGGCGGATGGTGGCGCAGCCGGGGCGCAGCGCGGGGTCGGCCAGCAGGGACCGGGCGTAGGGCCACTTGTCCTTGTTGTCGGCGGCCGGGGGCAGTCCGCGGCCGAAGCCGTTGCCGTCCTCGCAGTTCCAGTGCAGGGCGTTGAACCAGTCGCCGCTGTCGAACGAGTTGCGGTCCAGGGACTTGGAGCGCAGCAGGTCGGAGCCCGCTTGGGAGAGCGCCGGGCCCTGGGACAGGGCGGCGGTGGCCAGCGCGAGCACCTGCATACGGGAGCGGTCGGTGGCGCCGGTGCGCGGCGGGAGCTTGTAGGCGAGCGCGTCGTAGAGGGTCTCGTTGTCGTGGGCGTCGGCGTAGGCGAGCGCGTCACCGGGTGCGGCGGCGTAACCGGCCGGGGCACCGTTGTAGTCGACGCCGGAGCCCGTCACCCGCCGGCCGGTGCTGTCGGTGAAGGTGTAGTCGGCGAGGTTGCCGGTCAGGCCGACCTTGAGGAGGTCCTGGTAGTGGAGCAGCCGAGCACGTTGTTCGGCCGGACTCCCGTTGGCGGGTGAGGAGTTGGGGTCGGTGTACAGGCCCGAGGCGAAGCCCTGGACGCGGGGGTCGGCGTCGAAGGGGCCGCCGCCGCGTACGGCGTCGCGGGCGCGGTCCGAGAAGGTCGCGATCCCGGTCCCCGCCATGTTCTTCTGGGTGGCCTGGACGAAGCGCGCGTCGTTCGCGGCCTCGCCGAAGTTCCAGCCCTCGCCGTAGAGGATGACCGACCTGCCGTCCACCCCGTCCTTGGCCGGGGTCAGCGCGTCCAGCGCCTTGCGGACGGCCAGGATGTTGGCCTTGGGCTGGTGCCCCATGAGGTCGAAGCGGAAGCCGTCGACCTTGTACTCCTTGGCCCAGGTGACGACGGAGTCGACGACGAGCTTGCCCATCATGGTGTGCTCGGTCGCGGTCCCGGAACAGCAGGTGGAGGTGGCCACGCTGCCGTCGTCCATGAGCCGTTGGTAGTAGCCGGGGACGATGCGGTCCAGTACGGAGTGCGGGTCCTGGCCGCTCGCGGCGGTGTGGTTGTAGACCACGTCCATGACGGTGCGCAGCCCGGCCCCGTTGAGGCCCTGCACCATCCGGCGGAATTCGACGGTACGGGCGGTGCCTTCCGGGTCGGAGGCGTACGACCCCTCCGGGACGGTGTAGTGCAGCGGGTCATAGCCCCAGTTGTAGGCGTCGCGGGCGGCCGCCTTGGTGACGCAGTCCTGCTGACGCTCGGAGTCGGGGGCGTAGGAGGCGAGGTCGCAGCCGGGGCGGGCCTGGTCGGCGCGCTTCTCCGGGACGGTTGCGCTGTCGAAGGCCGGCAGCAGGTGAACGTAAGACGTTCCAGCGGCTGCCAGGGATTTCAGCTGGCGCATGCCGTCGGACCGCTGGTCGGTGAAGGCGAGGTACTGCCCCGGGTGGCGGGAGGTGCGGTCCTCGACGGAGAAGTCGCGGACGTGCAGCTCATGGATGCGGGCCCGACGCAGCGGCACCGCGGCCGGTTTGCGCAGGTCCGCCCAGCCCTTGGGGGCGAGAGCGGGGTCGTCGAGGTCGACGACGAGGCTGCGGGCCGAATCGGCGGTCAGGGCGGTGGAGTAGGGGTCGGTGACCTTGTTGGTGACGGTCCTGCCGACGGTGGGCGCCCAGACGGTGACGAGGTAGCGGTACGGCCTTCCGGCCCAGTCGCGCTGCCCCTGGACGTGCCAGACACCGCTGCTGTCGTCCCGTCGCATCGGGACCCGGCGGCCGTCGAGTTCCAGGGCGACGGTACGGGCGGTGGGCGCCCAGACGGAGAGGGTGGGGCGGCCGTGGTGGAAGACCGGTCCCAGCCGGGCGTGTTGGGCCCGGTCGCCGTAGAGGTCGTCCAGGACTCCGGGTATCTGTACGCCGGTGGTCAAGCTCCGGCCGTCCGCCGTGTGCTGGGTGGCGACGATCCGTCCGCGCAGCGCCGTACGGGCCAGGCCGCGGTCGCGGGGGTCGACGGTGAAGGCCGGATAGCCCGTCAGATGGGGGAAGGCGTTGCGCTCGGCCGGGGTCAGGGTGCCGGGCGTGAGCCGGATGCGCCGCCCGTCCGCGCCGGACCCGTTCGGCCCGAACTCCAACTCGGCCCCGGCGCGTTCGGCGCCCTTCCAGACCACGGTGTCACGGTCGATCCACTGGGCCGACGCCTGGCCCGGGCCGGACGGCGCCGCCTGGGCCGGCTGCTGCGGAGAGGAGACGAGCAGGGTCGCCGCGCCGAGGGTCAGGGCGAGGGCGGCGGCCAGGCGCCGGGCGGACCGGTGTGGGGTGAAGGACATGGGTCATGGTTCTAGCCGCGACGATTCGGAGGTGCAAGACCTTACGCAAGACATTGCAAGGGTGTTACGTTCCTTCCCGTAAGCCGGTCCGGCCGGCCGGAGACCCGTCCCAACGGGCCCTACGCGCCCGGCCGCCCGGACCGGCCCCCACTACGGAAGCCCGGACCGGCCCCACCCCGCTGGGCCGGCAGGCGAATACCTCAGAGCCCCAC
>NZ_SDIG01000182.1:0-11986 GCF_004122755.1 Streptomyces sp. TM32 | reverse complement strand
CTGCACTGGTCACACTGGCGAAGACTCAGCCAGACACGCGCCCGCCACAGCCACTACACACAACGCGGACACACCCCATAACTGTGATTGCAGTATTAGTCGCTCGTGGCAGGCTCTTGCCCGGTGTCAGCCCCGCAGGTTTCGATGCCTGGCGTATCGGGCCGTATGACCAGCAGGATGTGGCGCGGGTGAGGGAGTTGGCTGCTGCGATGCCGCCCGAGGCCCGGGCGGTGCCGCTGGCCGGGCCGGCGCCGGTGCGCCTGCCCGAGGCGGAGCAGCTGTTGCGATCCTTCCTGGATGCGGTGGCCGATGCTGCCCCGTACGCCCGCCGCGCCGGTGGCCGCAGGCGCGGCGCCCTGGGCAGCTCAGGGGCCGCAGCAGGTTGTCCACCAGCGCAGCTGGGCGGCGGAGGTCGCCGCGGGGCTGGATGCGGGGGTGCGGGTCTCCCTGCGGCTGGAGCTCCCCGGCCTGCCCACCCGCGACCGGGACGGCATCGACGATCCGGGCGCCTGGCCCGATGCCGCGGAGGACGAAGACGGGGGCAGTCCTTTCCGGGCCGTCGTCCAGCTGCACAGCCTCGGTGAGGCCACCGTGGTGGCGGACGCCGCGGACATCTGGTCGGGCCGGTCGGCCGCCGGAGGCGTTTTCGGTCCGCGGACGAAGATCGACACGTTGCTGACGCTGCGCCGGGCCGCGCGGGCCTGGCCGCCGCTGGGCCGGTTGCTCACCGCCGTGGCTCCCGCCGAGCTGGAACTCTCGGACACCGAGGTGTCCGAGCTGCTGCGGGAGGCCGCCGCCCCTCTGGCCGCGGCGGGGATCGCGTTGCACTGGCCGAAGGAACTGGCTCGCGAACTGCTCGCCCGCGCCGTGGTCGAACCGGCCGAGAAGGCCGGCTGCGACCTGCCGTCCGTGCTGGGTACCGACACACTGCTCACCTTCCGCTGGCAGCTCACCGTCGGCGGCCGCGAACTGGACGACACCGAGCTGGACCGGCTGGCCGAGGCACAGCGGCCCGTGGTGCGGCTGCGTGACCAGTGGGTGCTGATCGACCCGGACGTGCTGGCCCGGGCCAGGGACCGCAAGGATCGCCAGCTCACCGCCGTCCAGGCGCTGGGCGCGGTCCTGAGCGGCAGCACGGACGTCGACGGGGAGCAGGTGGAGGTCACAGCTGGCGGCTGGCTGGCCGAACTGAAAGAACGCCTCACGAACCCCGAGGCCACAGCGCGCAGGGCGCCGCTGGCGCAGCCGGCCGCGCTGAAGGCGACCCTGCGGGACTACCAGCTGCGGGGTCTGGCCTGGCTGCAGCAGATGACCTCACTCGGACTCGGGGGCTGCCTCGCCGACGACATGGGTCTGGGCAAGACCATCACGTTGATCGCTCTGCACCTGCACCGCAACAGTGACCAGGCCACGGCCGGGCCGACCCTGGTGGTCTGCCCGACCTCGCTGCTGGGCAACTGGGCCCGCGAGATCGAGCGGTTCGCTCCGGGGACGCCCGTGCGCCGCTTCCACGGCCCGGCCCGCAGCCTGGAAGGGTTGGTGCCGGGCGAGTTCGTCCTGACCACCTACACCACGATGCGCTTGCACGCCCAGCAGCTTTCCCAGGTGGGCGCCTGGGGGCTGCTGGTCGCGGACGAGGCCCAGCACATCAAGAACCCCTTCACCGCCACCGCTAAGGCCCTGCGCACCCTCCCGACCCGAGCCAAGGTCGCGCTCACCGGTACACCCGTGGAGAACAACCTCTCCGAACTGTGGGCACTGCTGGACTGGACCACCCCAGGACTGCTGGGCGACCCTGTTGCCCATTCGTGGTGAGGCTGACGGTGAACCGGTGGTGCTGGCAGGGTTGTCGTGCGGTCGGTTTCTTCCTGTTCCCCGGCCGCGGGGGTGGGGATAGTCGTGTCGATGGAGCCGCAGCCGTGGCCGGAGCCGGCGTCCGAGGTGGCGCGGGCGGTGCGGGCGAAGAACTACGGGCGGCAGGTGCCGTTGCCGGTGGCGGTGCGCGACCGGCTCGGGGAGCTGTTCGCGGACAGCGAGTTCGCGCAGGCGTTCGGTGCGACGGGCCCGGGCCGGGTGGTCGCCGGGGCGTCTGGCGCTGGTGACGGTGTTCCAGATGGCGGAGAACCTCACCGACCGGCAGGCCGCCGAGGCGGTGCGGGACCGGCTCTCGTGGGCCTACGCGCTCGGGCTGGAACTGACGGACACCGGCTTCGACTTCACCGTGCTCTCCCAGTTCCGTACCCGGGTGGTTGAGCACGGCCTGGAAGAGAAGGTGCTGGACCTGCTGCTGGCCCGCCTCGTCGAGCGGGGCCTGCTGAAGGCCGGGGGCAAGCAGCGCACCGACTCGACGCATGCTGCGCCACGAGGCGCTCTGTCATATCCCCGGTTCAGCCGGGAGAAACTCGGAGGAATGTTTCTGGGTCCAATGACTTACCTGGATCTGAAAAGTGAAGGGAACCATAGCATGTCAGGAAAGTGTCGCTTGCGTTCAGGCGTATGAAGCAAGGCGATACGGGACCCGCGCGACATGGTCAAAGCTGGACTGCCTGTACCCCAATCTCCAGAAGGTGCAAACGAGTCTCCCACCGGAAAGACGCCTGAAACCGGTGCCATGCCCTGCGCCGATATAACGTGAGGGTCGGTGCAACTTCCGGGGTGTGGAGCGACTCCCAGTGAGGGAGTTCAAGGGGATGAATGGGGGACCTAAACCGCGCTATGACGTATGACAGAGACGAACGTGGGATCACCTAAGGGGCGCGAGCCCTATGGTGACAGAGGCCTCGTATTAGTCGTCGGAGTAACGCCCGACCAAGGAGGACGGGAAGTCCGTCCGCAGGGCGAAGGGGGCCAGGTGACTGGACAATCAAAACCCGCGAGGTATGCGTAATGCAGAGCGCCGAAACGGTATTGAAGGTCATCCGTGAACGCGGGAGGCGTGGCCTGCCGTGCAACGAACTGTATCGACAACTGTTCAACCCGGACTTGTATCTCGTGGCCTACGGGCGCATCTACTCCAACAACGGGGCGATGACACCCGGGGCCTGCGGGGAAACCGCGGACGGCATGTCCATGGGCAAGATCGAGCGCATCATCGACGCGATGCGCCACGAGCGCTACCGATTCCAGCCCGCGAGGCGCGTCTACATTCCGAAAACGAACGGAAAACTGATACCCCTCGGCCTGCCGTCCTGGACGGACAAACTTGTCGGTGAAGTGGTCCGGCTCCTACTGGAGGCGTACTACGAGCCGCAGTTCTCCCGTCGATCACACGGTTTCCGTCCCCATCGTGGCTGCCACAGCGCCTTGAGTGAAATTGAGCAGACATGGGGCGGGACAACCTGGTTCATCGAAGCGGACATCTCTGACTGTTTCGGAAGTCTTGACCATGAGGTCATGCTCTCGATCCTCTCAGAGAAAATCCATGATAACCGGTTCCTTCGGCTCATCAAAAAGATGCTGCAAGCCGGATACCTGGAGGACTGGGAATGGAACGCCACACTCAGCGGAACTCCGCAAGGCGGTGTGACATCCCCCATCCTTTCCAATATCTACTTGGACCGGCTGGACAAATTTGTCGAGACAGTTCTCATCCCAGAATATACCCGAGGAAAACGCCGCGCACCCAACCCGGCGTACACCAGGAAAACCGACGCGATCCACCGCGCCCGTAAGCGCGGAGACCGAGTCGCAGTCCGGCAATTGCGCGCAGCACGACGTGGTCATCCCCACGGGGACCCAAACGATCCCCAATACCGGAGACTACGGTACTGCCGCTACGCCGACGATCACCTTCTCGGGTTCACCGGACCCAAAGCCGAAGCCGAACAGATCAAGCAACGCCTGGCCCAGTTCCTGCGTGAAGACCTCAACCTGGAGCTGAGTCAGGACAAGACACTGGTCACCCATGCCCGTACCAGTGCAGCGAGATTCCTCGGCTACGAGATCACCGTCCAGCACAGCCGATGCCGACCGAAAGTCAACGGCCACATCCGGCTGCGCGTACCGCGAACGGTGATCAAGGCCAAGGCCGCCCCGTACCTCAAACACGGCAAACCCGAACACCGCACAGAGCTGATGACCCGTGACGACCCTATGATCATCAGCACCTACGGCGCCGAGTTCCGGGGACTGGCGCAGTACTACCTGCTCGCCAGCGACGTCGGGAGACTGGACTACCTGCACTGGGTGGCCCTGACCTCGATGCTCAAGACACTGGCCGCCAAGCACCGCTCGACAGTGTCGAAAATGGCCCGCAAGTACAAGGCCAAGGTCGACACCCCGTACGGGCGATACACGTGCTTCGAGGCCAGCGTGTCACGGCCGGGCAGGAGACCACTGACCGCCAGATTCGGTGGCATTCCTCTACGACGGCAGAAGACAGCGGTCATCGTCGACCGTCAACCAGCCCCGGTCACCGTCCGCCGCAAAGAGCTGGTCACCCGGCTCACCGCGCGGTGGTGCGAGTGGTGCGAGCGTCGCGCTCCGGTGGAGACCCACCAGGTCCGCAAGCTCGCCGGCCTCGACCAGCCGGGGCGACCACAGCCCGCGTGGGCGCAACTGATGGCCAAAAGGCGCCGCAAGACCCTCGTGGTCTGCGCGGACTGCCACCAGGCCATCCACGCTGGGCAACCAACCGCGACACCCACGGGATAGTCACCGGAGAGCTACGTGCATCGAAAGGTGCCCGCGTGGTTCGGACCGGAGGCCGTTGGAAAAGGCGCCGCACACAGCGGAAACCTCGCCAACGGCCTACCGGTGTTGATCAGCGCGGTGCGGGACCTGAACCGCCTGGAGCTCGCGGGCGAGTCGGTGCGTGCGGCGGTGGAGGCACTGACGGTGGCCGCCGGGCACCGGGTCGCTGCTGTGCTGGACGTCCCCGGCTGGTCGCGCCGCTACGACACCCGCGTCGACACTTGGCGTATGCCCGCTTCCGCCGCCAAGCGCGAGCAGATCGCGCTCACCTACGGCCGTGACGGATTCGCCCTGCTGGAAGCGGTCTACGACCCGCGCTCGGAGCACTGGCTGCGGAAACTTCCCGCTGTGCAGACCCTGCGGACGGGCTGCTGCAGAACTACACCCGCACCGCCGACCGGAACGGCCGCCTGGTCACCGCCCGACGCGAGAAGGCGGAGGACGGGGTGCCGGGCTGCCGCCCGGGCATCTACGCATCGCCTCCCCCTACGACCTCGACACCCGCTGGTCGGCCAAGCGCGACATCTTCTGGAACGGATTCAAGCTGCACGTCAGCGAGACCTGCACGGACGCACCCGAGAAGGAGCGCACCGCCCCGAACCTGATCACGAACGTCGCCACCACCGCCTCCACCGTCCCCGACACCAAGGCCCTGGACGGCATCCACCAGCAGTTGCAGCGCCGCGACCTGCTCCCGGACGAGCACTACCTCGACTCCGGCTACCCCAGCGCCGACCTCATCGTGGCCTCCCGCAAGACCTACGGCATCGCCCTGATCACCCCGGTCCTGCTCGACCAGTCCCGCCAGGCCCGCGCCGAGCAAGGCTTCCACGCCGACGCGTTCACCGTGGACTGGAAGTACCAGCAGGTCACCTGTCCCCACGACCAGGTCAGCTCGGCCTGGAGCCCGTGCACCCAGCACGGCCGCCCGATGATCGTAGTCAAGTTCACCCGCACGGTCTGTGGACCCTGCCCGGTCCGGGACCTGTGCACCACCAGCCGCCAGGGCTACCGGCAGCTGACCTTGAACCCGCGCCCGCTGACGGAGGCGCTGCGGACCGTCCGCGCCGAGCAAGCCGGCCAGGACCCGCAGGCCGACTACGCCCTGCGCGCCGGCGTCGAGGGCACCGTCCACCAGGCCCTCGCCGTCACCGGCAGCCGCCGGGCCCGCTACCGCGGACTGCCCAAGACTCACCTCGAACATGTCTACAGCGCTGTCGCCCTCAACCTGATCCGCCTGAACGCCTGGTGGAACGACAGACCACTCGACCGCCGCCACACCAGCCACCTCGCCCGACTCGAACTCGCCCTCGCTGCATAGCCGAATGGGCAACAGGGTCGCACATGTCCGCAAAGTGGCGGCCGACCAGGGCCAGGGCCCCGTGGCGATCCTGCGGCTGCTGGGCAAATCCGCCGAGATCCTGTCCCGCTACACGACGGCGGCTTCCCGCCCGCGCACGCCGCCGTCTGGCAGGCGGCCGTAGCCGGTTGCGCAACAGAACTGATCGAGGCCCGGCAGTGGCTGGCCGTCAGCCTGGGCAACCTCGGCGAACTCGCCGCCGCACTGGCCTGCACCCGTCTGGAACGGATGCAGTCCAGCGGTAGGTCTCCGGCCGCACCCGCACCCCCGCCGTGCGCACGTCCTGGACCAGGAACCCGGGGTAGTGGGGGTGAACGGCCTTGTACGCGTCGCGGTCCACCCGCACCGCCCCGCCCCGCCGGCCAAGCGCCGCATGCACCATGTCGACGACGAGGGACTTGCCGCTGCCGGCCTGCCCCGCGACGAACACCACCACAGGGTGCTGTTGTGCCACCGCGCCGCGCACGGCTTCGGGGAGCACCGTCGCCGTCAGGAGCGACTGGGACCAGTCGTCGGCCGGATCTTCGGCCGGAGCCGGTATCGACGGCGAGGGCTGGAACGGCGAACTCACGTACTCCTCCGAGCAGATCACGGTGCGGGACACGAAAGGCGGCAGAACAGGGGGCGGCTCGGGGCCAGGGCTTAGCGGGCGTAGGGGTTGGCGATGGTGTGCGTGCGCTGGGCGGTGGCCAGGACGTTCTCGGGGAAGCGGGGGCCGGCGACGTAGTGGCGGCCCTTGGTCTGCCCCACCGCCGTCAGCAGCCCTGCCTTGGTCAGGGCCTGCAGGTCCCGGGTGGCCTGCTGGGTGTTGATGCCTTCGGCCTTCTCATACCGAGAGCGCCTCACTCGCCCGACCATCGCCACCTCGTGCAGCGCGGTGATCTGCCGCTCCGTCACCCCGAAGGTGCTGGCGGCTTCCATGAGCTGCATCCAGCAGTCGTTGGAGCGGTCGACGCGGCGCTGTACCCGCTGGGTCTGCTGGTGGTAGGCGAGCAGGTTGAACCGGATCCAGGGCCCGGTGTCGCGCTCGGGTGAGTAGACCGGGCCGCCGACCTCGCGCAGCACCTTGTAGTACTCCCAGGTGTTGCCGGGCATGCCCAGCCACTCCTCGATGGAGGAGAACTCCGGCGCCAGCACCCCGCCGCGGGCGATGACCAGCGTCTGCAGGGAGCGGGACATCCGTCCGTTCCCGTCCGACCACGGGTGGATCTTCACCAAGTTCAGGTGCGCCATCGCCGCCCGCACCAGGACGTGGGCGTCCAGGTCGCCGTCGTTGAGCCAGTCCACCAGCTCGCCCATCAGGTCGGGCAGCAGGTCGACGTCAGGGCCTTCGTAGTCGGTGGCCAGCTCATCGCCGGGGGCGGTGATGCGGATCGCGGTGCGACGCCACCGGCCGGCCAGCCGCAGCGGATGGTGGTGGCCCTGCAGCATCCAGTGCAGTGCGTTGAGCAGTTCCTTGCTGTAGCTGAAGTCGACGGCGTCGTGCAGGGACTGGATGTAGGTCATGGCCTGCTGGTAGGCCAGCGTCTCGGCCTTGTTCTCCTCGCTGGCATCCACCGCATCGCGCTCGCCGTCCATCAGGTCCGCGACGTCCTTGGCGTCGACCTGGTAGCCCTCGATGGTGTTGGACGCGGCGATCGCGCTGGCCGTCAGCGCTTTACGCAGGTCCTGCGTCCACTTCGTCGGCACCTGCTGCACCGCATGGCGCAGCTGCTCCTGCAGAGAATTGATCTCCTCCAGGACCCGGCGATCGTCGGTGGTGAGGTGAGGCATCTGATACAGCATGAATAAATGATACCTCACCCCTATCATTCTCGCTAATTCGTCAGGCTGTACCTGGCAGCTCGGATAGTCAGACATCCCATCGCTTTGGGGTGTCAAGTCAGGCCACCGCCGGTAGCTGGCCGTGGTGGGCCCAAGCGGTGGCTTCGTTGTAGTGGGTGCGGGTCTTGAGGCAGCCGTGGAGGATGCCGACGAAGCGGTTGCCGACTTGCCGCAGGGCGGGGTTGTAGTCGAGGTCGCGGGCGCGCTGCTTGTCGTAGTAGCGGCGGGCTCCGGGCGAGTTCTGCAGTGCGCAAAACGCCTGGCGCTGGAGCGCGTCAGCGAGGCGGTTGTTGCGGACATAGCGGGCCTGGACGGTGTGGGCCTTGCCGGAGGAGCGGGTGATCGGGCTGGTGCCGGCGTAGTTCTTCCTGGCCCTCGCAGACGCGTAGCGGGTGGGGTCGTCGCCGAACTCGGCCAGCACCCGGGCGCCGACGATCTCGCCGATGCCGGGCATCGACAGGTAGACTCAGCGTCCGGGTGCGCCAGAAAATGCGCCTTCACCTCGGTCTCCAGAACACTTATCTGCTCGTTCAGAGCGAGCAACAGCCGGGCGTGTGCGCATGCCGCGGCAGCGTAGGCGGCGGCCACCGGGGCGGAGACCGTGAGCTGGAGCTCGCGCAGCTCCTTTTGGATCGTGGCGGCCTTCTGGTCGCGATTGCGGCGGCGGTGCCGGATCAGGACAGCAGCGATCTGCGTCTTCGTAAGTTTCTTCCCGGCTTCCGGGGTAGGCGCCTTGACCAGCAGTTCCAGGGCGTCGGTGCTGGTCAGCTCCAGACCCGCGTAGGCGTTCAGGGCGCCGGGGAAGTATTCGCGCAGCGTGTTCCGCAGCCGCTGGTAGGTGCGGGTGCGCTCCCAGATCAGGGTCTGGTGGGCGCGGGCCACGACTTTGACGGCCTGGGCCTGCTCGCTGTCCCCGGCGATCGGCCGCAGCTGGTCGCGGTCGATGCGGACCATGTCCGCGAGCGCATGGGCGTCGCCCCTGTCGCTCTTCGCGCCGGAGGTGCTGTAACGCTCCTTGAAGCGGGCGGCCTGGCACGGGTTGACGGCGTATACCTGGTAGCCGGACGCGAGGAGGGCCTGGACCCACGGACCGCGATCCGTCTCGATGCAGACCACCACCTGCTCGGGCTCCAGGTCCTCACCACCGTGCCTCGCGATCAGGGCGTGCAGTTTCGCGATGCCCTCGACGCCCTCCATCAGCCAGGCGGTGCCGAGCCTGCGCCCGGCCCCGTCCTGGACCTCGACATCGTGGTGGTCTTCGGCCCAGTCATCGCCGATGAACAGCACCCGCTTCTCCAACCTCTCGACGTACACGTGCATGCGGCCTGCGGAAGACACAGCTCGCGCCCTAATGGATCCAGTGCTCACGCTCATCGCACTCAGCGGGCACGCCATCCCATCAGCAGTCAGGCCTTCCGGCCGGACCAGCAGGGGCACGGTCTGACTTCAGAGCTCGAAGGCTCCGGCGAAGATAGTGCTCACCTGCTGGCGGCCACTCATCGAGTCTCACCTACGACCGATGAGCCCCATTAGGCGTAGCCTGATTAGTCACCCCATGACAGCGACCACACCCCCGCCCCACACCCACCACCAGGACATCCACACCGCGATCCCACTGACGCCCACCCACTGCCACCCCACCACCCACTCACAGCTGCACCCCGGAACACGTCGTGCAGCAGAACACGGGCACGACCAGGATCAGGAGCAGCGGCGCTACAGCACCGTCCCGGCCAGGGCCCGGCGGTCTCCGGTCAGGGCGTAGCGGCGGGCAGCGAGGCCGTTCTCGACCGTCTCGCCGATCTCGTCGCACAGGAGCGCCAGGACGTCGGCGGCCTCGGTGTCGGAGAGGTATGCGGGGGCGACTTCGAGCATCAACTCCCCGAGCTGGTGCGAGCACGCGGCCAGGTCGTCGACGACGGCGCGCAGCGCAGCGACGGCCGGGTCCGCCGGCGGTTCGACGGGCGCCGGGGGCGGGGCGGCCCGGACGTCGCGGACGGCCTGGCGGACCACGGCGCGCACCGTGGCGGGGTGAAGGGCTTTGAGGCCGCTGTGGGCGAGCGCGGCGAGTCGGCGGGTGATGATCTCCGCGACGACGTCCGTACGGCCGGAGACGGCGATCAGAGCCCGCTGGGACAGGCCGTAGTCGAGTGCGGCCGCCGCGCCCGGGTCGGTGTCTCGCGTGCGAGACGGCTGGGGGCCGGCGGTGACTGCGTCGTGGATCGCGGCGAGGGAGCGGGCGACGTCGAGGAGCCGGTACGCCTGGGCGCGGCTGATGCCGAACTCGGCCCGGCAGTACGCCTCCCAGCTGCCGTGTCCCAGGGGGAGCCAGACGCGGGCGGCGTGCGCGTCGCGGACCCGGGCGGCAAGGACCGCCACGGAGCGGCGGACGTCGTCCATCGCCTCGCGCAGCCCGGCCGTCAGTTCCCGGGCGCGGGCCGCGGTGAGCGGCTCCCGCGCCGGTTCTGCGCCGTGCTCCTGGTCCTCGGTGTGCTCGCCCACGACTCCATCGTCCTCCGCGCCGGCGGGCACCACCAGGGCGTGCGGGAGCACGGGGCGCGAGCTGCACCTCACACCCTCACAGCCTCATAGTTCACCTCGTGTACCTGGGGAAACGGCCTGTGAGCCTGCCAGCCTCACAGCGTGACGCTGGGGGCGTGCCACCAGTTCGGAGCCCTTGCTCGCCTGGATGAGCCAAAAGCGGGAACCGGGCCACGGTGCCGCGTCGCTGTCGCGTTCTACGCGTTCTTGAGGCATGGAGCTCGTACTCGAAGAGGCCGCGGTGACCATCAAGGTCGTGTCCGTGGGCGGCAAGCGGATGTCGAAGGCCATCTACAGTCAGCTTCCTCGCCGAAGCCCGTTGGATCACGACAGCGCGGTTCGAGGCCGGCTCTGGGGGGGGCGTGGTCGACCCGAAGTGCTGCCACACCATGCACGCGAAGGACTGGGCGCACTGGCATGTCCTGTACGAGTGCGATGGCGAGCTGGCGGTGTGGTTCCTCCGGCAGGAGGCGAGGAACGCTCCGTACAACCTGATCGCCGGTGGCCCGTACGAGCCGCGCTCGCGCGTCGACAGGGAGTTCGTGGACGCCTGCGCGTTGGAGACCCACCGTGGCTCCACCGACTTCTTCCAGGGCCGGCTGTTCGACCTGATCCACGACGAACAGATCACGGCGACGATCGAGGACACCAAGGTCTATCTGTCGTGCTCCGTCGCCGTGCTGAGGCTGCGCACCGCCAGGAGGGAACATCACGCCGCCGCAGAGCGGGCCGCCTCCCCGGTCGGCGTGCCCCCGTGGCCGGGATCGCGCTTCGCCACGCACTCCAAGGCCCACAACTTCGTTGCCGAGGCCGCCGCGACTGCCGAGAAGGAGACGGAGGCCGCCGCAGCGGCCCTGGAGCAGCTGTGTGATCAGCGCGAGCACAGTGTCCAGGACCTGTATGCCGATCTCGTCGCGGACGTTCGCCGCATCAAGCAGGCCCGAGAGAACTACGCCGTGGCCCTGGAAACGGTCGAGCAGCTGCCCCAGCTCTTCCTGAGCGCTTGAACCCCGGGATGTCCTGCTGGTGCTAGGTGGCGGCGGCGTAGTTGAGGCGGGGTGGAGCTCCGGGGTTACCGGAGCTCGAAATGCGGTGTCGGAAGGCTGTATCCGGCGGCGTGGATGTGCTCGCAGACAGGGTCCCGGGTGGTGAAGGCTGCACCAGTCTCACGGGCAAGGGCGGGGAAGAATTGCTGCGCCTGGGGCGACTGGCTGGTGGTACTCCAGTGGTAGTCCTCGCCGCCGTGCATCGCGCGCCGGACCATCCGTCGCCCCAGACCCTGGCGCTGCCAGTGGTCGGCAATGGAGATCTTCGCGATGTGGCCGCGGCGGCATGGTGCGCAGATGTTCCAGGACAGCAGCGCGGCGTCCCAGCCGTTTCGGTCGCACACGCGCAGGATCTGCAGGTCCACGGCGTGGCTGACCGGGTAGTACAGCCACAGCTGTTCGCGGAAGGGGTGCCGGCGCAGGATTCGTTTCCACTCGCGGTCGGTTACTGACTTCGGCTCGTCAGGGTGGCGTTGGGCTGTCGAGGGCGAGGCCGGTGCCGGCTATGAAGCCGTCGAGGATG
>NZ_SDIG01000018.1:0-68944 GCF_004122755.1 Streptomyces sp. TM32 | reverse complement strand
TCAGCGGCTGTTGTCCGGATACGAACCACCGTGCCCCGATTCCGGATCGGGGCGCGGCGGGACGGTGGGCGTCCCCGGGGCGGACGGTTCGGCCGGCACCCGGCGCAGCACGGCCGTGTGCGGGTCCGCCGCCGGCTCCGGCGGCGCGGGCGGAGCGGGCCGCCGGGGCGGCTGCGGGGGTATGGGCGGGATGCGCCGCGCATCGGCGAATTCGGCGTCGGTGCTCACCCGCGCTCCCCCTCGCACCGCTGACCGCCACGACCCGATCCGGAATCGGGGCACGGTGGTTCGTATCCGGACAACAGCCGCTGACCTGCTGGTTGCGGTGTCGGGCCACTCTAAGGGCTGGCGGCGTCCGTGCTCCAACCCCTGTCCGCTCTGTGGCCATCTCTCCCCCTACCCAGTGGTAGGAGGTTCTGGCAGGCTGCGGCCATGTCACCGCAGACTGCCGACGCGCATGGCGACAGGGCTCGTCCCCCGGCTCCCGACTCCTCCCCCGCTCCCGGCTCCCCGCGAGCGGGGGGACCTCCACGCGCAGCGGAGACCCCCTTCGACCGGGCCACCGCGCACCTCGACGCCCCGCTGGCCGTCGTCGACCTGCGGGCCTTCGACGCCAACGCCGCCGATCTGGTGCGCCGTTCCCAGGGGAAGCCGATCCGGGTGGCGAGCAAGTCGGTGCGCTGCCGGGCGCTGCTGGAGCGGGTGCTGGCCCGGGAGGGCTTCGCGGGGCTGATGAGTTTCACGCTGGCGGAGTCGCTGTGGCTGGCCCGCTCGGGCTTCCACGACATCCTGCTGGCGTACCCGACGGCGGACCGGGCGGGGCTGGCCGAGCTGACCGCCGAGCCGCAGCTGGCGGCCGCGGTGACGGTGATGGTCGACGACCCGGCGCAGCTGGATCTGATCGACGCGGCCCGCCCGGACGGTGCGCGCGGCGGCACGGAGGTGCGGGTGTGCGTGGAGCTGGACACCTCCTTCCGGCTGCCGGTCGGGAACGTCCGGGTCGGTGCGCGCCGCTCTCCGCTGCGGGAGCCGGCCCAACTGGCCGCGCTGGCCCGGACGGTGGTGAGCCGGCCCGGGTTCCGTCTGGTGGGGCTGATGGCGTACGAGGGGCATCTGGCGGGGGTGGGCGACGAGGTCGCCGGCCGGCCGGTGTTCTCCCGGGCGGTCCGGATGATGCAGGCGGCGGCGCGCAAGGAGCTGGCGCGGCGGCGCCGGGAGGCCGTACGGGCGGTGCGGGCGGTGGCGCCGCGGCTGGAGTTCGTCAACGGCGGCGGCACCGGCAGCGTGCAGCACACCGCGGCGGAGGCGGCGGTCACCGAGATCGCGGCCGGTTCGGGGCTGTACGTACCGCGGCTGTTCGACAACTTCCGTTCGTTCAGCGGGCGTCCGGCGGCGCTGTTCGCCCAGCCGGTGGTGCGCCGCCCCGGCCCGGGGGTGGTGACGGTACTGGGCGGTGGCTATCCGGCGTCGGGGGTGGCCGGCGCGGACCGGCTGCCGGTGCCGTATCTGCCGGCCGGGCTGCGCTACGACCCGCAGGAGGGCCCCGGCGAGGTGCAGACGCCGCTGCTGGGGCCGGCCGCCGACGGGCTGCGGATCGGCGACAAGGTGTGGTTCCGGCACGCGAAGGCCGGTGAGCTGTGCGAGCGGTTCGCCGAGCTGCACCTGGTCGACGGGGACCGGGTGGTGGACACGGTGCCGACGTACCGCGGGGAGGGCCACGCCTTTCTGTGACCGGCGCGGCCCTCCCCCGTACGGGGCCGGTGGCTCAGTACACCGTGTCCTGCTGGTCCGGGATCACCGAGCCGTCGGGGCGGTGAATCGGGGCGAGGGTGCCGTCCGGCTGGACGTAGCCGGCGGTCGAGCACGGGTAGGGGTCGGTCTTGCGCTTCTTCGGCTCGATGAACATCGGGTTGATGATCCAGCGGTGGTCGCTGTTGTCGTACGCCCGGCACATCAGCTCGGTCTTGTTGCGGTTGATGGCGAGGTGGCCGGCGGTGGCATCGCCGACGAACGTCACATCGGTCTCGGCGTCGCCGGCCGCGAAGGCGGCGCGGTGCGCCGGGTCCTGCTGCTCCCAGGCCTTGGCGCCCTTGACGTGGAAGATCTCCTGGTTGATCCAGCAGCGCTTGCCGTCCATGTACGTCAGGACCTCGCCGTTGGTGTCCTTGACGTCACCGCAGCCCTGGACGCCGGTGGTGAGCCGGCCCTGGCTGACGATGTTGCGGATGCCGACGATGTGGTCCCGGTCGATGCCCACACCGGGCGCCCAGGCCCGCACCAGCGGCTCGGCGGACGCCGAGACGATGTAGACGTCGAAGCCGGCCTTCTTGAGGGTGCCGATGAGGTCGCGCTGCTGCTCGTAGTAGCGGATGTATCCGGCCCACTTGTGCGTGCCGACCGTCTGCTCCGTACCGATCGGCGCGGCGAGGTTCTGCTTGCGCGCCTTGGCGGCGTACGAGGTCAGGGCGTCCGGAGTGTGCCCGGCGAACAGCTGGGTGATCCAGACGTAGGAGGGCACCGTGCGCCGGTGGTTCCACTCCCCCGCGAACGCGGGCTTGCCGTCCGAGGTCTTCTCGTCGTTGTAGACGTCGAGTATCTCGTCGGTGCAGCCGGTGTCGGTGGAGGTCGGCAGCGGGTGGCCGGCCGGCACGGAGGTGCCGCAGGCCTTGGTGAGCGCGGCGGCCGCGTCGTCGGTCAGCCACTTGTTGGTGGCCTTCCAGCTGGCGGGGCGCAGCACCTTGTCGTGCCGCAGCATCCAGGCCAGCGTGGCGTCGGAGATGTCGTTCTTGACGACGGTGTTGTCCCAGTCGAAGGTGGCGACCGGCCGCGCGCCGTCGGAGCCGGCGCAGCTGCCCCGCTCGTCGATCATTTTCTGCAGCTTGGCACGGTTGTCGCCGTACCAGCCCTTGGTGACATGAAGGGTGGGGCACTGACGCGGCGCCGGGCCCGCCGTGGCCGTCTGGGCGGACGCGACGCCGCCTCCCACAACCGCGAGGGCGGCACCCACTGCCAGCCAGCGACGTGTGGTGAGCATGGAACACACTCCTGTCGAACGAAGAATCGAAGGCGGAGGCTAGCGCATGGCGGCCGAGCGTGGTGCGAAGCCCGGCCGCCATGAAGCGGAAGTGGAGGTGAACAACTAGGGTCTGGCGTTCGGGGACCAGGCCCTAGTGGTCATACCGGGGTGACGTAGGCACCCGCGATCCCTCCGTCGACCAGGAATTCGGCGGCGTTGACGAACGAGGAGTCGTCGCTGGCCAGGAAGGCGACCGCGGAGGCGATCTCCTCGGGCTCGGCGAACCGGCCCACCGGGACGTGCACCAGACGGCGTGCGGCGCGCTCGGGGTCCTTGGCGAACAGCTCCTTGAGCAGCGGGGTGTTGACCGGCCCCGGGCACAGCGCGTTGACCCGGATGCCCTCGCGGGCGAACTGCACGCCCAGTTCACGGGACATGGACAGCACGCCGCCCTTGGAGGCGGTGTAGCTGATCTGGGAGGTGGCGGCGCCCATCACGGCCACGAAGGACGCGGTGTTGATGATGGAGCCCTTGCCCTGCCGCTGCATGTAGGGCAGCGCGTGCTTGCAGCAGAGGTAGACCGAGGTGAGGTTGACCTCCTGCACGCGCTTCCAGGCGTCCAGGCCGGTGGTGAGGATCGAGTCGTCGTCGGGCGGGGAGATGCCGGCGTTGTTGAAGGCGATGTCCACCGAGCCGTAGGTGTCGAAGGCGGTCCTGTAGAGCGCCTCGACCTGCTCGGAGTCGGTCACGTCGACCTGGACGTAGAGGCCGCCGACCTCTTCGGCGGCGGCCTTGCCCGCCGCCTCGTCGATGTCGGCGCACACGATGTGGGCGCCCTCGGAGGCGAGTCGGCGGGCGGTGGCCAGGCCGATGCCGCTGCCGGCTCCGGTGATCACGGCGGTACGGCCGACGAGGCGGCGGCACACTGCGGTCTGGTCGGTCACTTAGCGCTCCTCTGTGCTGATGAAGATGTTCTTGGTCTCGGTGAAGGCGGTCAGGGCGTCCGGTCCCAGTTCACGGCCGAGGCCGGACTGCTTGAACCCGCCGAAGGGGGTCCAATACCGCACGCTGCTGTGGGAGTTGACGGAGAGGTTGCCGGCCGCCACGCCGCGCGAGACCCGCAGTGCGCGGCCGACGTCCCGGGTCCACAGCGAGCCGGACAGGCCGTAGTCGGTGGTGTTGGCGATCCGGACCGCGTCGGCCTCGTCGTCGAAGGGCATGACCACCGCGACCGGGCCGAAGATCTCCTCGACGGCCGTACGGTCCTCGGGGCGGCCCTCCAGGACGGTGGCCGGGTACCAGAAGCCCTTGCCGGCGGGCGCCTCGCCGCGGATGGCGGCCGGGGCGTCCTCGGGGACGTAGGACCGTACCCGCTCGCGCTGGGCGGCGGAGATCAGCGGGCCCATCTGGGTGGCGGGATCGGCCGGGTCGCCGACGGTGAACGCCTTGACCTGGGGCTCCAGCAGCTCCAGGAAGCGGTCGTAGACGCCGCGCTGGACGAGGATGCGGCTGCGGGCGCAGCAGTCCTGGCCGGTGTTGTCGAGGAAGGAGCCGGGGGCGGCGGCCGCGGCGGCCTCCAGATCGGCGTCGGCGAAGACGATGTTGGGGCTCTTGCCGCCGAGTTCGAGGGTGAGCCGCTTGGTCTGTGCCGCGCAGCGGGCGGCGATCTGCCGGCCGGTCGCGGTGGAGCCGGTGAAGACGACCTTGGCGACGCCGGGGTGGTCGACCAGCGCGGTGCCGGTGACCGGGCCCTCGCCGGGCAGGACCTGGAAGAGGCCTTCGGGCAGCCCCGCCTCCAGGGCGAGTTCGGCGAGCCTGAGCGCGGTGAGCGGGGTGGTCTCGGCGGGCTTGAGGAGGACCGCGTTGCCGGCCGCGAGCGCGGGGGCGGTGCCCCAGGCGGCGATCGGCATCGGGAAGTTCCAGGGGGCGATGACGGCGACCACGCCGAGCGGTTCCTGGACGGTGATGTTCAGGCCGCCGGCGACCGGGATCTGGGTGCCGTTCAGGCGCTCCACTCCCCCGGCCGCGTAGTGCAGCAGATCGCGGACGTTGCCCGCCTCCCACCGGGCGTTGCCCAGCGGATGGCCGGCTTCCTTGAGTTCGAGCGCGGCCAGCGGCTCGATGTGGGCGTCGACGACCTCGGCGAAGCGGCGCAGCAGCCGGGCCCGGTCGCCGGGTGCCACCGCGGCCCAGGACTGCTGGGCGGCGGCGGCCCGGCGGACCGCGGCGTCGACCTCGGCCGGGGAGGTGGTGGGGACGGTGGCCACCACCTCCTCGGTCGCCGGGTTGAGAATCTTCAGCTCGTGCAGACCAGTGGACACGGTCGGTTCCTCACATGCGCTCGAAGGAGCGGAAGCGCTCCCAGTCCGTGACGGCGGCGTCGTAGGAGTCCTGCTCGACGCGGGCCATGTGGCGGTAGTGGTCGACGACCTCGTCGCCGAAGGCCTCGCGGGCGATCGGGCTGTTCTCCCACAGCTCGGCGGCCTCGCGCAGGGTCGTGGGGACGTGGGCGGCGTCGCCTGTGTAGGCGTTGCCGGTGGTGGCCTCGGGGAGTTCCAGCTCGTGCTCGATGCCGTACAGGCCGGCCGCGACCATGCCGGCGACCGCGAGATAGGGGTTCACATCGCCGCCGGGCAGCCGGTTCTCCAGGCGGTGGGCGCGGCCGTGCCCGACGACCCGCAGGGCGCAGGTGCGGTTGTCGGGGCCCCAGGCGACGGCGGTGGGCGCGAAGGAGCCGGGGCGGAAGCGCTTGTAGGAGTTGATGTTGGGCGCGTAGAAGAGCGTGAAGTCACGCATCGCGGCGAGCTGGCCCGCCAGGAAGTGCCGCATGGTCTTCGACATGCCGTACGGGCCGCTCTCGTCGGCCAGCACCGGCCGGCCGTCCTCGTCCTGCAGCGAGAGGTGGATGTGACAGGAGTTGCCCTCGCGCTCGTCGTACTTCGCCATGAAGGTGAGCGACATGCCCTCCTGGGCGGCGATCTCCTTGGCGCCGGTCTTGTAGATGCTGTGCTGGTCGCAGGTGGTGAGCGCCTCGTCGTAGACGAACACGATCTCGTGCTGGCCGAGGTTGCACTCGCCCTTGGCGGACTCGACGGTCATCCCGGCCGCGCCCATCTCGTTGCGGATCCGGCGCAGGACGGGCTCGACGCGGCCGGTGCCGAGGACGGAGTAGTCGCCGTTCCACTGGTTGGCCGGGTTCATCTCGCGGTAGCCGCGGGACCAGGCGTCCTCGTAGGAGTCCTTGAAGAGCATGAATTCGAGCTCGGTGCCGGCGTACGCGCTCCAGCCCCGCTCGGCGAGACGGTCGAGCTGACGCCGCAGGATCTGCCGGGGCGAGGCGGCGACCGGGGAGCGGTCGTGCCAGGCGAGGTCGGCGGTGATCAGCGCGGTGCCGGGGTTCCAGGGGGTGCGGCGCAGGGTGGCGACGTCGCCGTGCATGGCGAAGTCGCCGTAGCCGCGTTCCCAGGAGGACATGGCATAGCCCTCGACCGTGTTGAGGTCGACATCGACGGCGAGGAGGTAGTTGCAGCCCTCCGTGCCGTGGTCGAGGACGGTGTCGAGGAAATATCGGGCCGCGAACCGCTTGCCCTGGAGTCGGCCTTGCATATCGGTGAAGGCGAGGACGACAGTGTCGATCTCCCCGGCGTCGACGAGGTCTCTGAGCTCCTCGACGGAGAGTGGGGGCGTGCGGTCTGCCACGGTGTTGCCTCCTGTCACTGCATCCGGAGGTCATAAGGTAGGCACACGAACCATTGATTGGGAAGGGGTATCGATGGACGGTGCGGCTGACCGACTGGCACCCGTGCTGCGGCCGGTGCGGGCGGGCAACGGCTTCGAGGAGGCGCTGGAGCAGATACTCCAGATCGTCCGGCTCGGCCTGGTACCCCAGGGCGAGCGGCTGCCCGCGGAGCGGGAGCTGGCGGAGCGGCTGCAGATCAGCCGGGTCACCCTGCGCGAGGTGCTCAAGGTGCTGCAGGACGAGGGTCTGGTGGAGAGCCGGCGCGGACGCTACGGCGGCACGTTCGTCCGGGTGCGGGCGGAGAATCCGGGCGAGGCCGAGCTGCGCCGTCGGACCGAGAAGATCGACGTCGAGGACACCCTGCGCTTCCGGGAGGTGCTGGAGGTGGGCGCGGCCGGGCTGTGCGCCGCCCACGGGCTCTCCGACGTGCAGCGGGACCGGCTGCGGGCGGCGCTCGCGGCGACCCAGGAGGCCCCGCTGGCCGACTACCGCCGGCGCGACACCCTGCTGCACCTGACGCTCGCCGAGCTGTCCGGCTCGCCCTCGCTGGCGGCGCAGTACGCGGCGGTGCGGGCGAGCGTGAACGATCTGCTGGACTGCATCCCGCTGCTGGTGCGGAATCTGGAGCACTCCCAGACCCAGCACAGCGCGCTGGTCGAGGCGGTGCTGGAGGGCGACGCGGACGGCGCCCGCGAGGTGATGCGGGAGCACTGCGCGGGCACCGCGGCCCTGCTGCGCGGCTTCCTGTCATGAAACTTCCCGCCCCGGGAAACCTGACCGTCACGAGATATTTCCGTCCAGGTCTTGCGCTCAGCCGCCCTGGCAGCAAAGGTATCGCCCCATACCTTTATTGCGAGGCTGGGAGCGGTTCGCCGGACGCCGTACCCGCCACGGATTCCCGAGGCCCTCGGAGGCGTTGTGTCCATCGACAAGCCCGCGACGAACCCAGACCAGGAACATCAATCTCCTCAGCCGTCCAGCGATGAAGAGCGCCTCCACCAACTCGGTTACGCGCAGGAACTCGCACGCTCCATGTCGGCGTTCTCCAACTTCGCCGTCTCGTTCAGCATCATCTCGGTGCTCTCCGGCTGTCTCACGCTGTACGGCTTCGGCATGAACACCGGTGGACCCGCCCTGATCACCTGGGGCTGGCCGGTGGTCGGCATCATGACCCTGTTCGTGGGCCTGGCGATGGCCGAGGTCTGCTCCAGCTACCCGACAGCGGGCGGCCTGTACTACTGGGCGGCGAAGCTGGCCCCCTCGCGCGGCCCGGCGTGGTCCTGGTTCACCGGCTGGTTCAACTTCCTCGGCCAGGTCGCGGTGACCGCGGGCGTCGACTTCGGGGCCGCGTCCTTCCTGAACGCGCTGCTGGACCTGCAGTTCGGCTTCACCGCCACGCCGGCACACACCATCATGCTGTTCGCTGTGATCCTGCTGGCGCACGGCCTGCTGAACACCCTCGGCGTGAAGCTGGTCTCCCTGCTCAACAACGTCAGCGTGTGGTGGCACGTCTTCGGTGTGCTGGTCATCGTGGGCGCGCTGGTCGTCCTGCCGGCGAAGCACCAGTCCGCCTCCTTCGTCTTCACGCACGTCGTCAACAACACCGGCTGGCACTCCAGCCTCTACGTCGGCCTGCTCGGACTGCTGCTCGCGCAGTACACCTTCACCGGCTACGACGCCTCGGCGCACATGACCGAGGAGACCCACGACGCGGCCAAGGCCGGGCCGCGCGGCATCGTGATGTCGATCCTCGTCTCACTGGTCGCCGGCTGGATCCTGCTGGTCGGCATCACCTTCGCCATCCAGAGCTACGACGGTGCGCTGAACAGCAAGACCGGCGTCCCCCCGGCGCAGATCTTCATCGACGCCCTCGGAGCCACCGGCGGCAAGCTGCTCCTGCTGATCGCCATCGGCGCCCAGTTCTTCTGCGGCATGGCCTCGGTCACCGCCAACTCGCGCATGATCTACGCCTTCTCCCGGGACGGCGCGCTGCCCGGCTCCCGGCTGTGGCACAGCATCAACCAGCGGACCAAGACCCCGACCAACGCGGTCTGGCTGGCCGCCGGCGGCGCCTTCCTGCTGGGCCTGCCGTACCTGTGGAACACCACGGCGTACGCGGCCGTCACCTCGATCGCCGTGATCGGCCTGTACATCGCCTACGTCATGCCCATCTTCCTCCGCCTGCTGCAGGGCGACCGGTTCGAGCGCGGCCCGTGGCACCTCGGCCGCTGGAGCAAGGTCATCGGCACCATCGCCGTCGGATGGACCCTGGTCATCTCCGTCCTGTTCATGCTCCCGACGAGCAGCCCGGTCACGACGGACACCTTCAACTACACCCCGATCGCCGTCCTCGTCGTCCTCGGCTTCGCCGGCATCTGGTGGCTGGTGTCGGCCCGCAAGTGGTTCACCGGCCCGAAGGTCCAGGGCTCGGCCGAGGAGCTGGCCGCCATTGAGCACGAACTGGAATTCTGAAGGGACGGGATCCGTGTCCAAGCCTCTCATCGGCATCAGCACCTACCAGCAGGAAGCCAGCTGGGGGGTCTGGACGCTGCCGGCCGCGCTGGTGCCCGCCGGATATCCGCGGCTGGTGCAGCGCTCGGGCGGGCTGCCCGTGCTGCTGCCGCCGGGCGATCCGGCGACCGCCGCCGCGACGGTGGCGCGGCTGGACGCGGTGGTGATCGCCGGCGGCGCGGATGTGGCACCGGCGCGGTACGGCGCCGAGCCGCACCCCCGCACCGGCCCACCGTCCCTGGACCGGGACGCCTGGGAACTGGCCCTGATCGAGGCCGCCTTGGCGGACGGCGTCCCGCTGCTGGGCATCTGCCGCGGCCTCCAGCTGCTGAACGTGGCGCTGGGCGGCACCCTCGTCCAGCACCTCGACGGCCACGCGGGCGCCCCCGGGGTCTTCCAGCGGCACGACATCAAGCCGGTTCCCGGGACGCTGCTGGGCCGTACGCTGCCCGAGCCGCTCTCCGTGCCGACGTACCACCACCAGGCCGTGGACCGGCTCGGCCACGGACTGCTGGCCTCGGCCTACGCGGAGGACGGCACCATCGAGGCCCTGGAACTGCCGGACGCGCCCGGCTTCACGCTGGCGGTGCAGTGGCACCCGGAGGCCGGCGACGACACCCGGGTGATGGAGGCCCTGGTGGCGGCGGGCGGAGCGGCCGCCACGGAGTGATCCCGCGGGCAGGGCGGCCCGCCGGTGCGGGGGCCGCTCATGCCGTCGGGCGGGTCAGTCCCAGCAGCTGGCGGGCCGGGCCCGCCGGGCGCTGACCGGCCGGCCACACGGCACGCAGCTCCCGGCCCAGCCGCAGCCCGCGTACCGGAATCTCCACCAGCCGGCGCGCGGTCAGCTCCTCCCCGACGGCGAGTTCGCTGAGGACGGAGGGGGCCGCCTCGCTCACCACCGCCGCCTTCACGGCGGTGGTCGAGGCGAGTTCGAGGAGCGGTGCGGCCAGTCCGCCGTGGCGGGCCAGCGCCGCGTCCAGCACCTGCCGGGTCCCCGAGCCGCGCTCGCGCAGAATCAGCGGGGTGGCCGCGAGTTCGGCGGCGGTCAGCTCGCTGCGCCGCCGGGTCCAGGGGTGGGACGGGGCGGCGACCACGATCAGCCGGTCGTGCCCGATGACCGTCCCGTCCAGCCCCTCCGGCACCTGGAGCCCCTCCACGAACCCGAGGTCGGCCGCGCCGGTCAGCAGCCGCTCGGCGACCGCGCGGGAATTGCCGGCGAGCAGTGAAACGGCGGTCCCGGGCCGCTGGGCGCGCAGCGCGATCAACCACCCCGGCAGCAGATACTCGGCGATCGTCATGCTGGCAGCTACCCGCAGCCGGGAATCGCGTCGGCCGCGCAGCGCCTGCGCCCCCGCGTCGAAGGCCTCGGCCGCCTCCACCACCCGCCGCGCCCAGTCCGTCACCAGCGCACCGGCGTCCGTCAGCCGGGAGCCGCGCGGCGAGCGTTCGACCAGCGCCACCCCCAACTGCCGCTCCATGGATCGGATCCGGCTGCTGGCGGCGGGCTGGCTGATCCCGCGCGCCCGGGCGGCCCGCCCCAGACTGCCGAGCCGGGCGACGGCGAGCAGCAGCTCCAGCGCACCGAGGTCCGGGACCCGGTGTGCCAGCGACACGGCGACAGGCTCGGCCTCGTCACCCATCGACTCCTCCAGACACGCCCCTGCACATAATCCCAGCTTATGCCCTCATAGACGCGATGCCCCTGGTGGCGCCGGCACCCGGCCACCACGCTGGATGCCATGGCAACCCTCGCGCACACGGTTTCCCGCGCCGACCCCGGTGGCGGCACAGGCACCGGCACCCCCGCTCGCCCACGCTCGGTCCGCCACCTCGGGCCCAACTGGTACGCCGCCGTCATGGGGACGGCGATCGTCGCCGGTGCCGGTGCGGCCCTGCCGTTCACGGCGACCGGTGCCCGCCTCGCGTACCAGGCCGTCTGGGCGCTGTCGGCGCTGATGCTGCTGGCCCTGCTGGTCGCCCGGGGTGTGCACTGGGTCCGCCACGGGGACCAGGCGCGCCGCGATCTGCTGGACCCCGCGGTCGCCCCCTTCCACGGCTGTACGGCGATGGCACTGCTGGCGGTGGGCGGCGGCACGCTGGCCGTGGGCCGGGAGGTCATCGGCGCACCCGCCGCCCTCGCCGCGGACGCCGTCCTGTGGAGCCTGGGCACCCTCGTCGGCCTCACGGCGGCCGCAGCGATCCCGTATCTGATGGTGACGCGGCACCGCATCGACGCCGGCAGCGCCTCCCCCGTCTGGCTGCTGCCGCTGGTCGCACCCATGGTCTCGGCGGCGCTGGGCCCCGCCCTGGTGCCGCATCTGCCGGCCGGCCCGTGGCAGCAGACCCTGCTGTACGCCTGCTATGCGCTGTTCGGGATGTCCCTGCTGGCCACGCTGCTCGTGCTGCCGCTCGTGATGTCCCGGCTGCTCCATCACGGCCCGCTGCCCCTCGCCCTGACCCCCACGCTGTTCCTCGTCCTGGGCCCGCTGGGCCAGTCCACCACCGCCGTCACCAACCTCGCCCATGTCGCGCCCGGAGTCGTGGACGCCTCCTTGGCGCCCGCGATGGACGCCTTCGCGGTGCTCTACGGCGTCCCGGTGATGGGCTTCGCCCTGCTCTGGCTCGCGCTCGCGACGGCGATGGTGGTCCGCGCCGTCCGCAACGGCATGGGTTTCACGATGACCTGGTGGGGCTTCACCTTCCCGCTGGGGACCTGTGTCACGGGGGCCGCGGGACTGGCCCGGCAGACCGGGCTGGGCGTCTTCGACGGGCTCGCGGTGGCCCTCTACGCCCTGCTCGTCACGGCGGTGGCGGTGGCCTTCACCCGCACCGCTCTCGGGCTGGCCCGCGGACACCTGCCGGCGCCGCCCCGGCCGGTCACCCCGTAGCCGCCGTACGCCCGGCGGTCATCCGCCCCACGGTAGGCGCCCGTCACCGGCCCGGCCGCGGACCGCCGCCCGTCAACCCGTCCCCGGGGAGCGCCCGTTGGCGGTGCGGCGGAGCCAGTACGCCGCGCCCCCGGCCAGGGCGAACAGCGCCAGACCACCCACCGCCTGACCGGCGTCGACCCCCTCGACCCGGCCGTCCCGCACGGTGACGGTCTCGGTGAACCGCGCCCGGCCCGGCCCGCATTCGACGGTGACCGGGTAGCGGCCCGGGGCCGTCCCCTCGGCGACCCGGGCATCGGCGGCCATCCCGCGGCGTCCCGGCCGCAGCGCCACCGACCCGAACAGCGGCGAGGCCACCCGCGCCCCGGTGGCCGCGGCACACCGGCTGCCGTCGCTGATGCGCACCCGTTGCCCGGCCACCATGGGGTCCGGCTCGACATGGGCCGACGCGGCGGGCGCGGCGGGCGCGGCGGGCGCGGCGAGGCCCAGGACGGTGACGCCGAGCAGGGCGGCAGCGGCGGTGTACGCAGGCTTCACGATCCTCTCCTTCGGCGTCCGCGACCGCTGCGGCCGTGGGCAGACCACGGCGACCGCCAAGGAAATACCGTCATATACCAGAGCGAATCACCAGTCCCGTTCCGTCGCGCAGCAAACGCGGCCGGTCGGGTGAGCCGTGCGGAGATCTCGCCGTACCGGCCGCGTTTGGGACCGGCGGCGGCCCGCGGCGGCCCCGCCGAACGGGTCACCGGCACCGGCCGTGCGAGAGGCCCCGCCGCCCGGCCGGTGCCGGGGACGGGGCCCACCGCGGGAGCGTGCCGGGCACGCCCCGCTCGCCTACTTCACCGGCGCCATCTTGTCGACGATGCCCGGATGGTCACCGATCCACTTCTCGACGCCCTTGTTCTCGTTGCCCTTGCCGGCGTCCTGGATGTCCTTCTCCAGGCTGCCGAGCTCCTCGGCGTTCATCTTCCAGTTCTTCAGCCAGCCGGCGAACTCCGGGAACTTCTTCGGGAAGCTCTTGGTGCCGAGCGTCTTGATCTGGTTGTTGGCGCCCCAGGTGCCCTTGGGATCCGCGAGCTTGGTGAGCTTGTACTTGCTGTAGGCCCAGTGCGGCGACCACAGCACCACGGCGACGGGCTCCTTCTTGTGGTACGCCCGGTCCAGCTCGGTCAGCATGGCGCTGGTGCCGGCCGAGGTGATCTCGAAGTCCTTCAGGCCGTACGCCGGGGCGACGGTGTCCTTGAGGCGCTTCATCTCGCCGGTGCCGGGCTCGATCCCGATGATCTTGCCGCCGAACTCGTCCTTGTGCTTGCGCAGATCGTCGAGCGTCTTGACGCCCTTGACGTAGGACGGGACCGCGATCTCCAGCGAGGTCTTGTCGTACCAGGCCCCGACGTCGACGAGATCCTTCTTGTACTTGTCCCAGTACTGCTTCTGCGCCACCGGTAGCCAGCCGTCGGTCTCCACATCGATCTGGCCCGTGGACAGCCCGGTCCACATCGGCCCGATGTCGAGGTTGCGGATGTTCGGCTTGTAGCCGCGCTTTTCCAGGACGTTCTTCCACAGGTACGTGGTGGCGATGCCCTCGTCCCACGCGGGGTAGCCGATGTTCGGGGCCTTGCCGGCATCCTTGCCCTTGGCGTAGGAGGCGTCCGCGGACGGCGCGACCTTGTCGACCAGGCCCGGGTGCTTCTTGAGCCAGGTGCGCACACCGTCCTGCTCATGGCCCTCACCGGCGCTCTTGATGTCGTTCTCGAGGCTGGTGAGCTGCTTCTCGTCCAGATGGAAGTTCTTCATCCACTTGGCGACCTGGGGCTCGTCCTTGGCGAAGCCCTTGCGGCCCAGCAGATGCAGGCTGTCTCCGGAGCCGAAGGAGCCCTTGGGGTCCTTGAGCTTGGTGAGCTTGTACTTGTCGTACGCCCAGTGCGGCGACCACAGCGTGACCGCGACCGGCTTCTTGGCGCGGATCGAGCGGTCCAGCTCGCTGAGCATCGACGCGGTGCTGGACTCCTGGACCTTGTACTCGCCGCCCAGGCCGTAGTCCTTGAGGACCTTGTCCTTGAGGATCTTCATCTCGCCGGCGCCCGGCTCGATACCGGTGATCTTGCCGCCGAACTGGCCGCCCTTGCCCTTGAGGTCGTCGAGGGACGTGATGTCCTTCATGTACGACGGGACCGCGATCTCCAGCGAGGTCTTGTCGTACCAGGCTCCGAGGTCCTCCAGCTTGTCCTTGTACTTCTTCCAGTACGAGGCGTGGGTGGTCGGCAGCCAGGCGTTGGTCTGGACGTCGATGTCACCGCGGGCCTGCCCGGCGAACAGCGGACCGGCCTCCAGCGCCTGGACCTTGGGCTTGTAGCCCCGCTGCTCCAGGATCTCCTTCCACAGGTAGGTGGTGGCCTTGCCCTCGTCCCAGTTGACGTAACCGAGGCTGATCGGCCGGCCGTTGCCGCCGCCGGACGATCCGCCCGACTTTCCGAAGTAGCTCATCCCGCCGGCGAGCAGCGCGAGCACGACCACACCGACCATCGCCACGGAGGTGGCGGGCCGCCAGTGCAGGAACTTCATGCCGCCCAGCGCCGCCTGCGCCTTGGCCAGCGCGCGCCGGCCGAGCGGGGAGACCCGCTGGTTGAGCGCGCCGGTCATCCGGTCCAGGTACATGGCGAGGATGACGACCGCGAGTCCGGCCTCGGCGCCCAGCGCCACATCGACCGAGCTGATCGCGTTGTAGACCGACGAGCCGAGACCGCCGCCGCCGACCATGCCGGCGATGACGACCATGGACAGCGCCAGCATGATGACCTGGTTGATACCGGCCATGATCGTGGGCAGCGCCAGCGGCAGCTGCACCCGGAAGAGCGTGCGCCGCGGGTGGGTGCCGAACGCCTCGGCCGCCTCGACCAGTTCCTCGTCGACCTGCCGGATGCCGAGCTCGGTCATCCGGACCGCGGGCGGCATGGAGAAGACGATGGTGGCGACGATGCCGGGCACGACGCCGAGGCCGAAGAAGAGGATGCCGGGGATGAGGTAGACCATCGCCGGCATCGTCTGCATCAGGTCCAGGACCGGGCGCAGCGCCCCGCCGACGACCCGGCTGCGGGCCGCCCAGATGCCGAGCGGCACGGCGACCACGATGGTGATCAAGCAGGCCACCAGCACCAGGGAGAGCGACTCGATGGTCGGGCCCCACTGTTCGACCGACTTGATCAGCGCGAAGCCGAGGAAGGTCAGCAGGGCCGCCGGCAGACCGCGCAGCCACCAGGCGAGGACCGCGAGGATGCCGGCCAGCAGCAGCGGTTCGGGCCCGGACAGGACCGTGTGGATGACGTCGTAGAGGCCGTTCAGCACCTTCGTAATGAGGGTGAAGAGCCAGTCGAGGTGGTCGCGCAGCCAGTTGACGGCACCCTCGGCCCAACTGCCTATCGGGATCCTAGGCATCGGCGCTCACCTCGTCCTCGGGCGCGTCGTTCCCGGGCGCGGCCGGGGAGTCCTCCGCCGCCGTGCCCGTGGCGGGCTGCTTGTCGAGCCGCGCCGCCGTGGCGGGCGCGCCGGTGGCCTGGGAGGGGACGCCGGAGGCCGGCTCCCGGTCCGCGCCGTCGCCGAGGACGGCGAGCAGCCGCTCGGCCGGTACGGCGCCGGCCAGTTCACCGTGCGCGTCGGTCACGGCGACCGGAACGGTGCTGGTCGAGCAGGGGGCGAACAGCTCGGCGAGCGGGGTGTCGATACCGACCGTCGCGGGCGCGGCGGCCCGGAACTCCGCGGCGGTGCCGAGCGTCCGGCCGTCGGGGCCCGTGGCACCCAGTACGGTGCCGACCTCGGCCATCACCGCGCCGGCGGTGAGCACCCGGCTGCGGTCGACGTCCTGGATGAAGGACGCCACATAGTCGTTGGCGGGCCGCAGGAGGATGTCCTCGGCGCTGCCGATCTGCACGATCCGGCCGTCCCGCATCACCGCGATGCGGTCGCCGAGGCGCATCGCCTCGTTGAGGTCGTGGGTGATGAAGACAATGGTCTTCTTCAGGGACTTCTGCAGTTCCAGCAGCTGGTCCTGCATGTCCCGCCGGATCAGCGGGTCGAGGGCGCTGAAGGACTCGTCCATCAGCAGCAGATCGGCGTCGGTGGCCAGCGCCCGGGCCAGGCCCACGCGCTGCTGCATACCGCCGGAGAGCTCGTCGGGCCAGGACTTCTCCCAGCCCTTGAGCCCGGTGAGTTCCAGCGCCTCGGTGGCGCGCCTGGTGCGCTCGGCGCGCGGTACGCCCTGCACGTCGAGGCCGTAGGCGGCGTTCTCCAGCACGCTGCGGTGCGGGAAGAGCGCGAAGTGCTGGAAGACCATGGAGATCTTCTCGGAGCGGACCTTGCGCAGCTCCTTGTCGCTGAGCGACGTGAGGTCCTGGCCGTCGAACCGTACGGTTCCCGCGGTGGGCTCCAGCAGCCCGTTGAGGGTGCGCAGCAGTGTGGACTTGCCGGATCCGGACAGGCCCATGACCACGAATATCTGGCCCTCGTCCACCTCGATCGAGGCGTCGATCACCGCCGCGGTGGTGCCTTCGTCCCGCAGTTCCTCACGACCGGCACCGTCCCGGAGCCTGCGGACCGCTTCCTCGGGTCTTCTGCCGAACACTTTGTACAGGTGCTCGGCTTGCAGCCTGGCCACATATGCCTCTCTTGTCGCACGAGAAACGACCTGTCACCCCCACGGACAGGTCGTGGAGCGACACGGGGTCGGCCCGCCTTACCGGTGGAATATTTGAATCCGCTACCGGTCAGCTCCGCGTGCGCGTCTGCCCGCCTTTATCTGTCCCAAACACAGCGGTGTTTTAGATCACATCTGTGTGACGTATGGGGCATACGGCATCATGCGGGATGTGACTCGACGCCTGATGCTCCTCGACACCGCCTCGCTCTACTTCCGCGCCTATTTCGGGGTACCGGAATCGGTCAGGGCCCCGGACGGCACTCCCGTGAACGCGGTACGCGGACTGCTGGACTTCATCGCCCGCCTCGTCCAGGACCACCACCCCGATGACCTGGTCGCCTGCATGGACTTCGACTGGCGCCCGCAGTGGCGGGTCGATCTGATCCCCTCGTACAAGGCCCACCGGGTCGCCGAGGAGGCTCCCGCCGGGTCCGCGGAGCCCGACGAGGAGGAGATCCCCGACACCCTCTCGCCGCAGGTCCCGGTCATCGAGGACGTCCTGGACGCCCTGGGCATCGCCCGTATCGGAGCGGCCGGCTACGAGGCCGACGACGTCATCGGGACCCTGACCGCCCGGGCGACCGGCCCGGTCGACATCGTCACCGGCGACCGCGACCTCTTCCAGCTCGTCGACGACCGGCGCGGCATCCGCGTCCTGTATCCGCTCAAGGGCGTCGGCACCCTCCAGGTCACCGACGAGGCGCTGCTGCGCGCGAAGTACGGCGTGGACGGCCCCGGTTACGCCGACCTGGCGCTGCTGCGCGGCGACCCCAGCGACGGCCTGCCCGGCGTACCGGGCATCGGCGAGAAGACCGCCGCCAAGCTGCTGGACGCCTACGGAGACCTGGCGGGCATCCTGGCCGCCGCGGCCGACCCGACCTCGAAGGTGACCCCCGTCCAGCGCACCCGGCTGCGGGAGGCAGGCCCGTACCTGGCGGTCGCGCCGAAGGTCGTGAAGGTGGCCACCGACGTGCCCGTCCCGGCCGTCGACCACACCCTCCCGGCCGAGCCGGCCGACCCCGAGCGGCTGGAAGCACTGGCCGCGCAGTGGGGTCTGGGCGGGGCGCTGCAGCGGCTGCTCCTCACACTGCGCCGGTGAACTGTTAAGTTAGGTAAACCTAACCATCACGCGTCAGGGGAGACCGCCGTGGCCACAGAGCGTCCGTCCCGCAAGAAGCCCACCGTGCACCGCGCCCGGGTACGGCGCACGGAGCGGCTCACCCCGCACATGGTCCGCGTGGTGCTGGGGGGTGAGGGGCCGGCGGAGCTGGCGGAGTTCTCGGCGGGCGAGTACGCCGACCACTACATCAAGCTGATCTTCCCGGTGCCCGGCGTGCAGTACCCCGAGCCGTTCGACATCGCACAGATCCGCGCCGACTTCCCGCGCACCCGGTGGCCCAGGACCCGTACCTACACCGTCCGGGCCTGGGATGCCGGCAGCCGTGAACTGACCGTGGATTTCGTGGTGCACGGCGACGAGGGCCTGGCCGGACCGTGGGCGGCCGCGGCACAGCCGGGCGACGAGGTCCTGTTCCTCGGCCCCGGCGGGGCCTACGCCCCGGACGCCGACGCCGACTGGCATCTGCTGGCGGGGGACGAGAGCGCCCTGCCGGCCATCGCGGCCTCGCTCGCCCGGATGCCCTCGGGGGCGCAGGTGCACGCCTTCATCGAGGTGGCGGGCCCGCAGGAGCGCCAGGACCTGACGGCCCCGGCCGACGCCGAGATCCACTGGCTGTACCGCGGCGACGCCCCCGTCGGCCGCGAACTGGTCGCGGCCGTCAGGGCGTTGGAGTTCCCGGCCGGCCAGGTCCAGGCGTTCGTGCACGGCGAGGCCGGCTTCGTGAAGGAGCTGCGCCGGCTGCTCCGCGTCGAGCGGGACGTCCCCCGCGAGGCGCTGTCCATCTCCGGCTACTGGCGCGCCGGCCATGACGAGGACGGCTGGCAGGCCTCCAAGCGCGACTGGAACCAGCAGGTCGAGGCCGAGCAGGAGTCCCCGGCAGCGACGGCCTCCTGACCTACGGGGCGGCAGCCCCGGCACGACGCGCCCCCCGCAGGCGCAGGCGTGGGTCACCCGCTTCCCCACGGGCCCGGAGCAACTCGACGTCAGCTCCGGGCCCTTGGCGTGCCGTGTGGGACTCGTGGCGCCGCCCCTCCCGGCCCGTGGCGCGCCCTTCCGGGCCTGGGGCGCGGCCCCTCGCCCGGCCCTCGCCGCCCACATCGCCCCCGTGCCACCACCAGGCCACCCGAGGTCACCCCTCCCTTCTCCGACAACATTCCATTCCTTGACAACAAAGTTTTTCGGTCGCACTCTGGTGGGGTGATCGATGTAGCAGTGATCGACGATCCGGCCGCCGCCGGGGTCTCGCTGGATCCGGTACGGGCGCGGCTGCTGGCCGTGCTCGCCGTGCCGGGTTCGGCGACGACGCTGGCCGCGCAGGTCGGCCTGTCCCGGCAGAAGGTCAACTACCACCTGCGGGCCCTGGAGCGGCACGGCCTGGTCGAGCTGGTCGAGGAGCGCCGCAAGGGCAACGTGACGGAGCGGATCGTGCAGGCGACAGCCGCGTCCTATGTGATCTCGCCCGCCGCGCTGGCCGCGGTCGCGCCCGACCCCGGCCGGGCGCCGGACCAGCTCTCCGCCCGCTGGCTGCTGGCCCTCGCGGCCCGTCTGGTGCGCGAGGTGGGCGAGCTCATCACGCGCGCGGCGAAGGCGCGGCAACGGCTGGCGACCTTCGCCGTCGACGGTGAGATCCGGTTCGCCTCGGCCGCCGACCGGGCCGCCTTCGCCGAGGAGCTCGGCGCGACCGTGAACCACCTCGTCGCCAAATACCACGACGACGGCGCGGCGGGCGGGCGCAAGCACCGGCTGATCGTCGCCCTGCACCCCAGCATCACCCGTGCCGCCGACGAACCCGCGCCGGACCCGGCACACCGGCCCACCGCACCGACCGAGGAGTAGGCATGCCCAGAGAGTTCGAGATCCGCCGGGAGGTCGTGCTGCCGGCCGCCCCCGAAGACGTCTTCGCGGCCGTCACCACCGGTACGGGGGCGTGGATGTTCCCCAAGGAGAAGGTCGCCGGCGTCGGGGGCAGCGACGCGGCGGACGACGCGGTCACCGTCTGGGAACCGCCGCACCGCTTCGAAGTCCGGATGGACGGTGAGGACGGCTGGTTCAACGCGCTGGAGTACGTCATCGAGGCCCGCGACGGCGGCACCGCCGTACTGCGGTACGTCCACAGCGGCGTGCTGAGCGACGACGACTGGGACGGCCAGTACGACGGCGCCTCCCTGCACACCGACTTCTACCTGCACACCCTCGGGCAGTACCTGAGGCACTTCACCGGCCGGCCGGCCGCCTTCGCCGACGTCCAGGGCCCGGCGGCATCGCTCACCCCCGACGGGTTCGAGCGGCTGCTGCGCGCCCTCGGCGTCACCGCCACGACGGCGGTGGGCGACCGGCTGCGCCTCGAACTGCCGGGCACGGCCCCGCTGGACGCGGTCGTCGACTACCGCACCGAGTACTTCCTCGGCCTGCGCACCGACGGCGGGCTGTACCGCTTCTTCGGGCGCAACGCCTTCAAGGCGCCGGTCGGCCTCACGCTCCATCTGTTCACCGGCGACACCGACGCCGAGAAGGCCGGACGGGCCTGGCAGAGCTGGCTGGACGGGGTGTACACGGCGGACGCCGCGGGCTGACCGCCCGCACCCGCGGCCCTGCCGCCGGCCCTCCATCGGCCCCCGCGGCGTGCGGCGTAGCGTTCGGCCGACGTCCCCGCCCGGGCAACACCCCGGGCGGCTCAGTCCTGGTGGAAGACCTCCCGCATCGGTGTCCACCACTCCCCCGGCACGGCTCCCGCGGTCTGTTCCTGGCACGGTTCGGTGAGCCGCCACCATCGCCGGGTCACGGGATCGGCGGCCATCGCGGCCATGTCGGCGGCGTAGTCGTCCCCGACGTACTCGGCGTACGAGAACAGCAGATCGCCCTCCAGGAAGATCGAGTAATTGCGGAGGTGGCAGGCGGTGATCGTGGCCAGTACCTCCGGCCAGACCTCCGCGTGCAGCCGCAGATACTCCGCACGGTGTTCCGGGCGCAGCCTGATGAGCCTTCCGAGGCGCCGCACCGGGGCGGCGCCCTCGTCGCTTGTCATCGTCATGGCGGCATCCTTCTCCCACCGCCCCGGCCGTCACACCCCGTCGCCCGCAGCTGCCTGCCCAGGACAGGCCGGCCGGCTCAGCCGACCGACGAATACGCCACCACGCCGCGCAGCACCCCGTCCATGGCGCGGCGGGCCGTGCGCGCCACCGTGCCCTCGGGCGGGGCCGCCGCCGCGATCTGACCGAGTATGTCGATCAGCTGCTTGCACCAGCGGACGAAGTCGCCGGCGGGCATCTCCGCGTCGCGGAGGACCTCGTCGAGCCCGAAGCCGGAGGCCCAGCGGTAGGCGGCCCAGGCGAAGCCGAGGTCCGGTTCGCGCTGGCCGACGCCCTCCGCCTGGTTGATCCGGTGAGTCTCCTCCAGGGCGTCCAGGCGGCCCCAGATACGGACCATCTCGCCCAGGGCCTCCCGGGCCCGGCCGGCCGGCAGCTTGGGCGCCACCGCGTCGTCCGCCTGGCGCGCCTCGTACACCAGCGCCGAGGCGCAGGCCGCCAGCTCCGCCGGGCCCAGCCCCTCCCAGACGCCCTCGCGCAGACACTCGCTGGCCAGCAGATCCAGTTCGCCGTAGAGCCGGGCGAGCCGGCGGCCCTCGTCGGTGACGGTGTCCCCTTCGAGGTAGTCGAGCTCGGTCAGCAGGGCGCAGATCCGGTCGAAGGTGCGGGCGATGGTATTCGTCCGTCCCTCGATGCGGCGCTCCAACTGGCGGGTGTCGCGCAGCAGTCGGTGGTAGCGCTCCGCCCAGCGGGCGTGGTCCTCGCGCTCGTCGCAGCCATGGCAGGGGTGCGCGCGCAGGGCCGTACGCAGCCGGGTGATCTCCCGGTCGTCGGCCGCCGCCGACCGGGGCTTGCGATGCCGCGACGGGACGAGGTGGCCGGCCTTCGTGCGCAGCGCGGACGCCAGATCGCGGCGCGACTGCGGACTGCGGGCGTTGAAGGACTTGGGGATGCGCATCCGGTCCAGCGCCTCCACCGGCACCGGGAAGTCGATCGAGGCCAGCCGCTTGACCTGCCGCTCGGCGGTCAGCACGAGCGGCCGCGGGCCGTCCTGCGCGTCGAAGCCGCGGTGGCCGTTCGTCCGCCCCGAGGGCATCCCGGGATCGAGGACCAGCGCCAGGCCCGCGAACTTGCCGGTGGGCACATGGATGACATCACCGGGCTTCAGCTTCTCCAGCGCCGCCGCGGCCGCCACCCGCCGCTGGGCCGCGCCCTGCCGGGCCAGCTCCGTCTCACGGTCCTTCAGCTCCCGCCGCAGCCGGGAGTATTCCGCGAAGTCGCCGAGGTGGCAGGTCATCGAGCCGCGGTAGCCCGCCAGCCCTTCCTCGTTCTTCTGCACCTGCCGCGAGATCCCGACCACCGACTTGTCGGCCTGGAACTGCGCGAAGGACATCTCCAGCAGCTCCCGCGAACGGTGGTGGCCGAACTGGGAGACGAGGTTGACCGCCATGTTGTACGACGGCTTGAAGGAGGACCGCAGCGGATAGGTACGCGTCCCGGCGAGCCCGGCGACCGCCCCCGGGTCCATCCCCCGCTGCCACAGCACGACCGCATGGCCCTCGATGTCGATGCCGCGGCGCCCGGCCCGGCCGGTCAGCTGGGTGTACTCGCCGGGGGTGATGTCGGCGTGCTGCTCGCCGTTCCACTTCACCAGCTTTTCCAACACCACCGACCGCGCGGGCATGTTGATGCCCAGCGCCAGCGTTTCGGTGGCGAAGACGGCCTTCACCAGACCCTTGACGAACAGCTCCTCGACGACCTCCTTGAACGTCGGCAGCATGCCGGCGTGATGCGCCGCGATGCCCCGCTCCAGGCCCTCCAACCACTCGAAGTAGCCCAGCACATGGAGGTCGTCGTCGGCGATCCCGGCCGTCCGCGCCTCCACTGTCCGGCGGACCTGCTCGCGGCCCTCCTGGTCGTTGAGCCGCAGGCCCGAATACAGGCACTGCTGGACGGCGGCCTCGCAGCCGGCCCGGCTGAAGATGAAGGTGATCGCGGGCAGCAGGCCCTCGTTGTCGAGGCGGTCGATGACCTCGGGCCGGCTCGGCGTCCAGATCCGGGACCGCTGCCGCCGCTCGCGCTCGCGGTCCGCCTCGCGCATCGTGCGGCCCCGGCGCTTGTCCCGGCCGAACGTCGGCCGGGAATTCTCCATCCGCGCCAGCCGCTCCAGATCGGGGTTGACCTCGCGGCGCCCGCCGTTCTGCCCGTCCCGCTCCTCGAACAGGTCGTATATCCGGCGGCCGGCGAGGACGTGCTGCCACAGCGGCACCGGGCGGTGCTCGGAGACGATCACCTCGGTGTCGCCCCGGACCGTGTCCAGCCAGTCGCCGAACTCCTCGGCGTTGGAGACCGTCGCCGACAGTGACACCAGCGTCACCGACTCCGGAAGATGGATGATCACCTCTTCCCAGACGGCCCCCCGGAAGCGGTCGGAGAGGTAGTGCACCTCGTCCATGACCACATAGCCGAGGCCGACCAGCGACTGCGAGCCGGCATAGAGCATGTTCCGCAGCACTTCGGTGGTCATCACGACCACCGGGGCTTCGGAGTTGACGCTGTTGTCGCCGGTCAGCAGACCGACCTTGCCGGCGCCGTAACGCTTGACCAGATCCTGGTACTTCTGGTTGGACAGCGCCTTGATGGGCGTGGTGTAGAAGCACTTGCGGCCCTGCTCCAGGGCCAGGTGGACGGCGAATTCGCCGACGATCGTCTTGCCGGATCCAGTGGGGGCCGCGACCAGCACGCCCTTGCCGGCCTCCAGCGCCTGGCACGCCTCGACCTGGAACGGATCCAGGCCGAAGTCGTACATCTCTCGGAAAGGGGCGAGTGCGGTGGCCTGCTCGGCCGCCCGGAGCTTGGCGGCGGCATAGCGCTCAGCAGGGGACATGTCCTCGGTCATCGTGTCTACGAGCCTACCGGCCACCTCTGACAACGACGCGATCTTTATGTCGGCCCTTTACCCGGCCCGGCCGCGGCCCCGGATACCAGGGTCCTGCACCCGCCGGTGGGGCGTGAAAACCGGTTGTCCCACCCACGAGAGCCCCATACGGTGATCTTGATCATTCCGCCTGCCGTGGGATCTCCCGTACGGCGCCCCACGACCAGGAGCGCCGCCGGCCGGCGGAGGACCGGGGCCGCACAGGCTCTGCGATACCGAAGGGGGAACGATGAACAAGCTGAAGGCAGCAGCGGTGGCGGCGACGCTCACCGTGACCGCGGTGGGGATTCCCATGGCGACGGCCGGCCCGGCCGCGGCCGCGGGTGTGAACAAGTGCGTCAAGGCGACCTGGCACCCGAGCAAGAACTCCGTGGACATCTACAACGGCTGCAACAAGGCGATCAAGGTACAGATCGCCGAGCGCTGGTGGCCGGACAGCGACTGCTACACGATCCGCTCCAAGGGCGAGCTCCACTACACGGGCACCGGCCAGCTACAGGGCATCAAGTACTGCTGAACTGGAGCCGGCCGGCGTAGACCCGTCTCCGCACGACCCCAGGACGGGCAGATCACAGTGAAGGGGTGGGGAGCCGCATCCGGCTCCCCACCCCCTTCTCTTCTTCTCTTCGTCTTCTCCGGTTCTCCAGCCGACCAGGGTGAACGGCTTTCGGCCCGCCGTCGTCGCGTCAGGTGACGTCGTCGAAGCCGCCGCGCTTGCCGTCGTCGCCCCGCGCCTGCTCCGGCAACGCCGCCGGTGCCGCCACCCGCTCGATCTCACCGATGTCCGCGGGCGTCAGATCAAGCTCGGATGCCTCGTCATCGGCCGGGCCCGCCGCGCTCCGTCGCGTCCGTCGGGCGTCATTGACCATGGCGACCCCGACCGCGCCGAAGTACAGCGCCACGATCGGAACGGCCAGGGCGAGCATGGTCAGCGGGTCGGTACTCGGTGTCGCGATCGCCGCGAAGACCGTGATGCCCATGACCATGGCCCGCCACCAGCCCAGCATGCGCCTGCCGCTGATGACCCCGGCGAAGTTCAGCATCGCCAGCAGCAGCGGCAGCTCGAAGGACAGGCCGAAGACGACGACCATGCGCGCGATCAGGTCGAGCAGCTTGTCCAGCGGGAGCAGGTTCCCGATACCGACCGGCGTGAAGTCGAGGAGCACCTTCGCCGTGGTCGGCAGCACCCGGTACGCAAAGTAGCCGCCGACCACGAACAGCGGGAAGCCCACACCCACGAAGCTGAGCGCGTACTTCTTCTCATGCCGGTGCAGACCCGGCGCGAGGAACGCCCAGAGCTGGTAGAGCCACACAGGCGCGGAGATGATGAGGCCCGCCACCAAGGAGACCTTCAGCGCGAGGGTGAAGGGGCCGAGCAGGTCCATCATCACGATGCTGGCGCACCGCGAACCGTCACCCTGCTTGGCGAGCTCGGTGAAGAGCGCGTTGCAGCCCACCGACTGCAGGACCGGCTTGGTGAAGAAGTTGATGATCTCTTCGTAGAAGAAGGCCGAGGCGACCGTCGCGACGACGATGCCCAGCATTCCCTTGGCCAGCCGGTTGCGGAGTTCCCGCAGGTGCTCCACGAGGGGCATCCGCCCCTCGGGATCCTTCACCTTGTTCTTTTGGGGGGCAGACTTGAGCAACCCACGTCCTCATCTCATGCAACGGGCAGCGGCCGGGCCGCTGCCGCAGACAAACCTCGGTCAGCGCTGCACGGTGTGATCGTTCTCTGCTACCGGCCGGGAGCTGCTCACGTCACCGGGCGCCGCCTTGATGGTGCGGGGCGCCTGCTGCGAGTCGGGGTGCGGCGGATCGGAGGGGGCCTCCTGCTGCTGTCCACCCTCGGACTTCATCGCCTTCGCCTCGCTCTTGAGGATGCGGGCGGACTTACCGAGCGAGCGAGCCATGTCGGGAAGCTTCTTGGCGCCGAACAGCAGGATCACGACGACCAGAATGAGAATGATCTCGGGAGCACCGATCTTTCCGAACATAAGCGTTTACCTTCTCACCGAGGCGGTTGGGATGGGACTACCTGACTTGGCCGGACATCCGTCCGCCCGCCGTACTTGCAGCGATCGTAACGTTCGCGGGTAAACGCAGGGCAACCCCTGCGCGCAATCCCGGCAGCCGGCGCCGCCTCGTGGACCGGCACTGACGAACAGCCTACCGCCCGCAGGAACGACTGATCGGGCGATGCACGCGTGCTACTCCGTTTCCCGCCGACGTGCCGCCGACGCCAACGGCAAGGCCGCCCGCTCAAGGTCCGCACTGGCCCGCTGGATCTGCTCGGAGGCCGCACCGACCTGACGGGCCAGCCGCCGTACCTCCGCGAAGACGCGGACGGCCAGGACGCCGAGCACGGCGATCCCGGCGAAGCCGAGGGCGATTGCGATCATGGGCCAGAGCATGGGACGAGCCTATCGGTCAGCCCGTGTGCAGCCGCAGCGTGCGGACCCCGCCGCCGGTGAGCAGCTCGACGATCCGCTCGCCGGCCGGTCTGCGCACCGCGCGCCGGCAGTCGGGGCAGGTGAAGGAGTAGAAGGTGGTACGGCTGCTGGCGCCGATCGCCAGCCGGAAGGCGTCCGAGGCGAGCTCGAAGCAGCCCCGGCAGTCCGGGCAGGCGGCCTTGAAGAGCACCGGCGCGGCCCGGCCCGCCAGGCCGGCGGTCACCTTCGTGGTCCTCATCCCTCGCTGCCTCCTCCTTCTCCCCGCGGTGGCCGCGGGGCTCACTCGCCGTACGCCGCGAGTGCCTGGTCGGCGGCCTGCCGTGCGCTGTCCGCGAGCGCCTGCGGCGCGACGATCCGGCCGTCCCCGCCCAGCCGCAGCGCCAGCCGCCGCAGCGAGGCCGGGTCGGGGGTGCGCAGGGTGATCCGCAGACCGCCGTCGGGCAGCTCCTCGGCGCTGTCGTGCGGGTAGTACTCGGCGACCCAGCGACCGCCGGGCCCGACCTCGATGGACACCTCGGGGTCCTCGGCCGCGGGCTGCACCAGGCCCTCCGAGAGATCACGCAGCTCGACCGGCGGCGGATCGGCCGGCGCGTCCAGCAGCTTGATCTCGGCGACCCGGTCGAGCCGGAAGGTGCGCCGGGCCTCCGAGAGCCGGCACCACGCCTCCATGTACGTATGGCCGACGGCGAACAGCCGGATCGGGTCGACCTCGCGCTCGGTCAGCTCGTCGCGCGCCGGGGAGTAGTAGCGCAGCCACAGCCGGCGCCGCTCGGCGATGGCGCGGTCGACGTCGGCGAAGACCCCGCCCTCGGACTCGAAGGTGACCGAGAGCCGGGAGCTGGCGCCGGCCGCCTCACCGGCCGCCGCCTCCAGCTTGGCGGTGGCCCGCAGCAGCGCCTGCCGGTCGCCCTCGCGCAGTCCGGGCAGGGTGGCCACCGCCCGGGCCGCGACCAGCAGCGCGGTCGCCTCATCGGCGGCCAGCCGCAGCGGCTCGGCGACATCGTCGGGGTTGTGCCACCAGATGCGGTCGCCGTCGGTGTCGATGTCCAGGAGGTCGCCGCCGCGGAAGCTCGTCCCGCACATCGGCAGGACGTCGAGGTCGGCGATCAGTTCGTCCTCGGTGATGCCGAAGGCGCGGGCGACATCGCCGACGCGGGCGCCGGGGCGCTCGCGCAGGTACGTCACCAGTGACAGCATCCGGCGGGTCTGGTCGATCGCGTTCGTAGCCATGGAGTCTGCGTCCCGTCCCTCTCAGCCCTTGGCCACGGCACGCAGCCGGTCGATGACCTCGGCGCGCAGTTCCGCGGGTTCCAGTACGACCACGTCGGGCCCGAACTCCACGAGCCAGGCGTCGAGTCCATGGCCGCTGGGGATCTCCAGCTCGTCCCAGCCGTCGCCCAGCGCGCGGACGGTGAGCGCACGGGCCCGCAGCGGATAGCCGTGCTCGGCCCGGAGTTTGATCCGGGCGGTGCCGGTGGCGGTCTCGCCGGCCCAGCTCTCGACGGTCTCGCGGACGGTGACGTGATCGGGCACCGGCGCGGTGAACTTCCCTTGCCGGGAACGGACCTTGCCGGTGATCCGGGAGAGCCTGAAGACCCGCTCCGCCTGGCGCTCGCGATCCCAGCCGGCGACGTACCAGTGGCCCCGCCAGCACTCCAGGATCCAGGGTTCGACCTGCCGCTGCTCGGGGTGCGCGGCCGTGGACTTGCGGTAGTCGAAGACGACCGGCCGGCGGTCCCGGCAGGCCAGCATCAGCGGCTCGAAGGCGGCCTCGTGGGCGGGGATCCGCGGCTCCAGCGCGCTGTGCGGCTGCCCGGCGTCGTAGTCCGCGCCCTCCCCGGCCAGGGGCATACCGGCCGCGCGCAGCTTCTGCAGGGCACCGGAGGCGGCGCCGGCCAGCCGGGCCTGCTGCCAGATCTTCGCGGCCAGCCCGAGGGCGGCGGCCTCCTCGGCGTCCAGGGTGATCGGGGGCAGGCGGTTGCTGTCGCGCCGGGCGAGATAGCCGACGTCGCCCTCGATGCCCTCGACGGTCTCGATGACCAGACCGAGCTCCCGCAGATCGTCCTTGTCCCGCTCGAACATGCGGTTGAAGGCATCGTCGTTGCCGGCCTCGATATAGGCCTCGATGGACGACCTGAGCTCGCGCTTGGTCAGCGGGCGTCGCGTCCCCAGCAGGCACAGCGCCAGGTTCATCAGCCGCTCGGCCTTGGCAATGGCCATCGACGCCCTTTCTCGTTGTACTCCCGATCGTTGACCGTACCGCTCGCGATGCTCAGGGCAAAAGCCGAGAGCCCGTGCCGCGATGGCACGGGCCCTCGGATACGTCAGCCGTGGCCCCGCGGGGCGAGCGGCAGCGGCCTCAGACGGAGACGAGGTCGCAGACGAAGATCAGCGTCTCGCCCGGAGCGATCAGGCCGCCACCGGCGCCACGGTCGCCGTAGGCGAGGTGCGCGGGGATGGTCAGCCGGCGGCGACCGCCGACCTTCATGCCCTGCACGCCCTGGTCCCAGCCTGCGATGACCTGGCCGGCGCCCAGCTGGAACTGCAGCGGCTTGCCGCGGTTCCAGCTCGCGTCGAACTCCTCGCCGGTGCTGAAGGACACACCGACGTAGTGGACGGAGACGGTGTCCCCGGCCTTGGCGACCGGCCCGTCGCCCTCCTTCAGGTCCACGATCTCGAGCTCGGTGGGAGCCGGGCCGTCAGGAAAGTCGATCTCGGGCTTGTCGATGCTCACGGATGTGCTCCTACTTACGAATCTTTACGATTACCGGGCCAGTCTTGCAGATCTTGCGGGCGCCGCCGTCAGACCGTGCCGACGATGTCGACCGAGAAGACCAGGGTGTTCTTGTCCAGCCCGCTCTGCGGCTGACCGGCGTAGGCCAGCTTCGGCGGGATCACGATCTCGACCCGGTCACCCACGTGCTTGCCGACCAGCGCCTTGTCCCAGCCCTGGACGACCTGACGGGCGCCGATCTGGAACGCGGTCGCGCCACCGTGGTCCCAGGAGGAGTCGAACTTCTTTCCGTCCTCCCACTTCACACCGGTGTACTGCGCGATCAACCCGTCGCCGGCCTTCACCTCGGGCCCCTTGCCCTTGATCAGGACCTGCTGCTTGAGGTCCTTGGGCGGCTGCTCCCCCTTGGGCACGGTGATCTTCGCGGCCTTCTCGTCCGCGGCCGTCACCTCGGGCATCCCGCTCTCCGGCGCCGCCTGCTTGCCCTCGGCCTTCGCCTTCTTGTCGAGCTTCTTCGCCCCGACGACATCGATGACCCACACCAGGCCGTCCTGCGGCTTGATGCCGAGCTGCGGGTTCAGACGGGGGCCGACCAGCTCCTTCGCGGTGCCCTCGACCTCGAAGCGGCTGCCGACCTTCTGCCCGGCGGCCGCGGCCAGCACCTTCGCCGGCAACTGCTGCTGCTGGGCCTGATCGGTGACCTCGCTGACGATCTGGGCGCGCGGGCCACCGGGCTTGGCGCCGGGCTGCCGCATCCAGCTGCTGCCGAGGTTCTGGCCCTTCATCGACTGCGCCGACCAGTCCAGCCGGACCAGATCACCCTTCTTGACGGTGGCGCCCTTGCCCTCGGTGAGGGTCTTGGTGACGGCCTTGTCGGCCGGTTTGGCGCCCTTGGGCACCGTGATCTTGGGCTGCGCCCCCGGCTTGCCGTCGACCTTGGCGACCGGTTCGCCCGCCGAGCTCTTGCCGTCGTCGGACCCGCAGGCGGCGGTGAACAGCAGGACGGGCACGGTCAGCGCTGCTGCGGCGGCGCGACAGGTGTTCTTCATGAGGTTCATCAGTCCAACTCGGGCTCGTGGGGTGAGTGGGCAATGCCCGCCACTCTACGACCTGTGCCGCCGTGCACCTGGCGCAACAAGGCAATGTGCCGGGAGCCGCTTCGGCTCCCGGCACACCTCCGCATTCCCCGCGGGTCACATTCCGGCGATCAGCTTTTCCACCCGGTCGTCGACGGACCGGAACGGGTCCTTGCACAGGACCGTGCGCTGCGCCTGATCATTGAGCTTGAGGTGCACCCAGTCGACCGTGAAATCACGGCGTTGTTCCTGCGCACGGCGGATGAAGTCGCCGCGCAGCCGCGCACGGGTGGTCTGCGGGGGCACCGACTTGCCCTCGAAGATCTTCAGGTCATTGCAGATCCGCGCGGCCTGACCCTTCCGCTCCAGGAGGTAGTAGAGCCCCCGGCGGCGGTGGATGTCGTGATACGCGAGGTCTATCTGCGCCACCCGTGGGTGGGACATGGTGATGTTGTTCTTCGTCCGGTACCGCTCGATGAGCTGATGTTTCATCACCCAGTCGATCTCGGTCGAGATGCGGTCGAGCTCCTGGTCCCGGATCGCCTCCAGCGTCCGGCCCCACAGCTCCAGCACCTTCTCGACGAGGCCCGTACGGATGCCGCGGCGGTCGCAGAAATCCACGGCCTTGTCGTAGTACTCCTGCTGGACCTCCAGCGCCGAGGCCTCCCGCCCGCTGGCCAGCCGCACCTTGCGCTGCCCCGTGATGTCGTGGCTGACCTCACGGATGGCCCGGATCGGGTTCTCCAGGGTCAGATCGCGCATGACCGTGCCCGCCTCGATCATGCGCAGCACGAGGTCGGTGGCACCGACCTTCAGCATCATGGTCGTCTCGGACATGTTGGAGTCGCCGACGATGACGTGCAGCCGCCGGTAGCGCTCGGCGTCCGCATGCGGTTCGTCACGCGTATTGATGATCGGCCGGGAACGCGTGGTCGCCGAGGAGACGCCCTCCCAGATGTGCTCCGCGCGCTGGCTGACGCAGTAGACAGCACCCCGGGGGGTCTGCAGCACCTTGCCCGCGCCGCACAGCAGCTGACGGGTGACCAGGAACGGAATGAGGATGTCCGCGAGCCGGGAGAACTCACCATGACGGGCGACGAGATAATTCTCGTGACATCCGTAGGAGTTACCCGCCGAATCGGTGTTGTTCTTGAACAGATAGACGTCGCCGGCGATTCCCTCCTCATGCAGGCGGCGCTCGGCGTCGACCAGCAGGCCTTCGAGAATGCGCTCGCCGGCCTTGTCGTGCGTGACCAGCTCGGTCACGTTGTCGCACTCGGGAGTTGCGTATTCCGGGTGCGAACCCACGTCCAGGTACAGGCGGGCGCCGTTCCGCAGGAAGACATTGCTGCTGCGGCCCCATGACACGACACGGCGGAAGAGGTAGCGCGCCACTTCGTCAGGCGACAGTCGGCGCTGTCCCCTGAACGTGCACGTGACGCCGTACTCGTTCTCCAGCCCGAAAATGCGGCGGTCCATGACTGAACATTACGCCTGACGGCCTGCTCTGAAACCGGGTTCGACAGCCCCGTTTCGATCATTTTCCGTCGTGCCCGCATCAGCCGTACGCTGCACGGGATCCCCGAGGAATCGCTTCGTCGACAAAAGGACCAGCAGTGCGGCGAGCCCGCCGGCACCGGCCACCGCGAAGCCCGCCACCGCGCCGCCCCGCTCGACCGCCGGCCCCACCACCGAGGCGCCCATCGCCGAGCCGACCCCGAACGTCGTCACCAGCCACGAAAACGCCTCCGTCACGGTGCCCTTGGGGGCATGCCGGTCCACGACCACGAACGCGCAGGCCAGCGCCGGTGCCAGAAACACCCCGGCGACCCCGGTCAGCACCGTCATCCCGACCACGTCCGGGACCATCACCAGCGGGAGATACCCCAGCGCCAGCAGTCCGATCAGCAGCCGCAGCCGCCCCTCCGGCCGCCCCGGCCACTGGCGGGCGCCGTAGACCACCCCGCCGACCAGCGCACCGGCACCCAGCGCGGAGAGCAGCCAGCTGGAGATCATCCCGCCGCCGTGCTCCTCGGCGTACGCGACCGCCGCCACCGCGATCGACCCCAGCGCCAGCCCCACGAAGAAGAACGACCCGATCAGCACCAGCAGCCCCGCCGAGCGCAGCGCTCCCAGCCAGTGCGCCTCGCGCGGGGCGCTGCGCCACTTCCGGGACGGCTCCGAGACCACGACGGAGAGCGCCCCGAGCACCCCGATCAGGTTGATCACCAGCAGCGCGGCCCGCTCCGACCAGACCGCCACGCACAGCGTCACCAGCAAGGGGCCCACCGCGAACATGACTTCCTGCGCGACCGCGTCCAGCGCGTAGGCGGCATGCACCCGGTCCGCGCGCCGCAGGACGCCGGGCCACAGCGCCCGCAGACCGCCCTCCAGGGGCGGGGTGAAGAAACCGGCGATCACCATGGCGGCATAGGCGAGCCACAGCACGTCCAGGCCGACGACCGTGAGCAGCGCCGCACCGAGCGCCGAGAGGACCGAGGCGGGCAGCATCACCCGCGGCTGGCCCCAGAGGTCCACGGCCCGGCCGAGGAGCGGCTGGCCCAGCGCGTTGCACAGGCCGTAGACCGCGGAGAGCGCGCCGGCCAGGGCATAGCTGCCGCCCTCGGCCCGCACGAAGAGGACCACGGCCAGCGCCGCGGTGGCGTTCGGCAGCCGCCCGGCCAGCGTCCCGGCCAGGAGCCGGGCGGCGTGCCGGGTTCTGAGCAGCTCCGCATATCCCGCGGCCATCCTCGCCCCTTTCCGTCCGGCCCGACCGGACGTGTTACGTATAACTTCCGGCGTTATACGTATCATGACGGCACGCCGCGGTCCACCCCGCAACGGCCGAACACGAGGAGCGACACACCCGGTGACCAGCAACGAGGCCACGCCCCCCGGTGCACGTCCCCGCGCCACCGGAGCGGCCGGCGGCGCGCGTCCGAGCAGGCCGCGCATCACCAGCCGGGACGTCGCTCGCCTCGCCGGCGTCTCGCAGGCCGCCGTCTCCCTCGTCCTGGGCGACAAATGGCACGGCCGGGTCTCCCCCGGCAAGGCGGAGGCCGTCCGCGACGCCGCCCGCGAGCTGGGCTACCGCCCCAATCTCGCCGCCCGCAGCCTGCGGATGGGCCGCACCCGCACCGCGCTCCTCGTCGTCCCCGCCCTGACCACCGAATTCTTCGCCCGCGTCTACACCGGCGCGGCCCGGGTGGCCGCCGACCACGGCTTCGGGGTGGTCCTCTACCCCTCCCCCGAGGGCATCGGCCCCGCCCGCGACCCCTTCGACTCCGCCGCGGCCACCCTGGACGGCGTGATCGCCTCCTCCATGGCCGCCGACGCCCTCGCCCCTCTCCGGGAGGCCGGTCTACCCCTGGTCATGCTGGACAGTGCCCCCGACGACCACCGGGCCACCGCCACCGTCAACCTCGATATCGCGGACGGCATACGGCAGCTGACCGCCCATCTGGTCGCCCTCGGGCACCGCCGCGTCACCCATCTCGCGGCCGACGTGCGCTCCTGGACGTTCAAGGTCCGGGCCCGTGCCGTCACCGAGGCTCTGCACGCCGTCCCTGGGGCACAGCTGCGGCGCCTGCCGACCGCCCTCCACATCGACGCCGGGCTGCGGGCCGCACACGCCGCCCTGACCGGCCCCGGCCCCCGCCCCACGGCGCTGCTCTGCGACGACGACATCATCGCCGCGGGCGCCTGCAAGGCCGTACGCCGGCTGGGCCTGCGGATCCCCGAAGACGTCTCCGTCACCGGATTCGACGACCTGGCCCTGGCGGTGGCCGTCGAGCCGGAGCTGACCACCGTACGGCTGCCCGCCGAGGAGTTCGGCGAGGCCGGGATGCGGGCCCTGATGGCGGTGCTCGACGGCCATCCGGCCCCGGCCCCCGCCCTGCCCGTGGAGCTGGTCACCCGCGGCTCCACCGCCCCGCCCGCGGACGCCCCCGGCAACGCCGCGCGCCCCGGCGGGCGATGACCCACCGGGGCGCGCGCTCCGGGTCTCCCTCCCGGAATCCCTGCTTCAGAGCAGCGGGCCGGACTCCCCCTCGGAGTCGCCCTTGCCGGTCGCTCCCTTGCCCTTGGTGCTCTTGTCGGACGCCCCGGCCTCGCCGGCACCGGCGTCCTCGTCCGCATCCGCGTCCGCCCCGTCCTCGGCGTCCGCGGTGGCGTGCTCGTCCAGGAGCCGCGAGAGCTGCCGCCCCAGGATCCGCTTGAACTTGCGCTGCTGCGGCCGCGTACGGTCCAGCGTCGCGACCTCCAGCTGCTCGGCGGTCAGGGTGCGCTCACCGCCGTTGGTGTCCCGCGACAGCGACTCCACCGCCAGCTTGAGCGCCTCGGCGAGCGTCATACCGTCGCGGTGACGCTGATCGAGGTAGCTGCTGATCTGGTCGGCGTTGCCGCCCACCGCCACCGACCCGTGCTCGTCCACGATCGAGCCGTCGTGCGGCAGCCGGTAGATCTGATCCTCCTCGGGGGCACTGCCCACCTCGGCCACGATCAGCTCGACCTCGTACGGCTTCTCGGCGGCGCTGGAGAAAATCGTGCCGAGCGTCTGGGCGTAGACATTCGCCAGGCCCCGCGCGGTCACGTCCTCACGGTCGTACGTATAGCCCCGCAGATCGGCGTAGCGCACGCCGCCGATCCGCAGATTCTCGAACTCGTTGTATTTGCCGACCGCCGCAAAGGCGATCCGGTCGTAGATCTCGCTGACCTTGTGCAGGGCGCGGGAGGGATTCTCGGCGACGAAGACCACGCCGTCGGTGTACTGCAGCACCACGACGCTGCGCCCGCGCGCGATGCCCTTGCGGGCGTACTCGGCGCGATCGGCCATGGCCTGCTGGGGTGAGACATAGAACGGCGTCGACACCGGCTATCCGTCCCTTCCTGTCAAAAGCTCTCTCACTGGCGAATGCATTGCGGACCATCCGTCCCGTCAGAGCAGCGCCGCGCGCGGGCCGTCGGGCTGTTCCATTCGGCGCTCGTGCACGGTCCGGGCGATGTCCGAGATCTCCGTGTCGGACAGCTTCCGGAAGCCGTCTTCGGTGATCACCGTGACGATGGGGTAGATCCGCCGCGCCATATCGGGCCCGCCCGTCGCCGAGTCGTCGTCCGCGGCGTCATAGAGCGCCTGGACGACGGCGGTGGCCGCCTGATCCTCCGTGAAGTCTTCCCTGAAAAGCTTCTTGAGGGCACTGCGCGCGAACACCGAGCCGGAACCCGTCGCCGCGAAACCGTGCTCCTCCGAGCGCCCGCCGGTCACGTCGTAGGAGAAGATACGGCCCTTCTCGCGGTCGAGGTCGTAGCCGGCGAACAGCGGCACCACGGCCAGGCCCTGCATGGCCATCCCGAGGTTGCTGCGAATCATCGTCGACAGACGGTTCGCCTTGCCCTCCAAGGAGAGTTGGGCACCCTCGACCTTCTCGAAGTGCTCCAGCTCCAGCTGGAAGAGCTTGACCATCTCCACCGCGAGACCGGCCGTGCCCGCGATGCCGACCGCCGAATACTCGTCGGCCGGGAAAACCTTCTCGATATCACGCTGCGCAATGACATTGCCCATCGTCGCCCGCCGGTCACCGGCGAGCACCACGCCCCCGGGGAACGCCGCGGCCACGATCGTCGTGCCGTGCGGCGCCTCGATGGCACCCTGCACCCGCGGCAACGGGCGGTTGCCCGGCAGCAGATCGGGCGAGTGCGCGCCGAGAAAGTCCATGAACGACGAGGAGCCAGGCGTCAGGAAGGCAGCTGGTAGACGCCCGATGCTTCGAGTGTTGGCTTCCACACGTTTCCTTCCGGATACTCGGCCGCCCGTCTCAAGACGTCCGGCCGATCCTTGAATTGACCCAAGGCTGCGTTACAGCTGAAGCACAGTACGCCTCGGACCTTACCCGTCTCGTGGTCGTGATCCACATGCACAGGGTCGGCAGCCAGGCAGATCACGCACATCCCGCGCTGTTCCTTGAGCATCGCCTCGCGTTCGGCTTCGCCGAGGGCGTATTGACGCGTGAGGGGGGTGGACGTCGGCCGCGCCCTCCCGGCAATGCCGCCGCACCCCTCACGGTGCGACCGCAGAGGGACGAAGGCCGCGCGCAGCTTCTCCTCACCACACCACGCGCGGCGCTTCGCCGCTCCGTCACTCACCCACCCCGAGCCTTCGTTTCACAGGCAAAGAGCGCCTATTGCCCGCCCTTTTGCACAAAGGACCGGACAAAGTCCTCGGCATTTTCCTCGAGAACGTCATCGATCTCGTCCAGGACGGAGTCGACGTCGTCGCTCAGCTTCTCCTGGCGTTCCTTGAGGTCGTCCGTGGCCTGCGCGTCCTGTGTCTGCTCCTCGACCTCTTCGGTGGAACGCGTGGCCTTGGCCTGTCCGCCGCCGCTGTCCTTGGTCGCCATGTCCCTCACCCCGCTCGGTTCGCCCCGCTCGATGTGACCTTCAAGATCCGACCCTACAAGCAGGGTCCGACATCGGCCCTGCACTTGCTGCAACGCCCGGGAGTCACCTCGATGATTCCCGCACCGCGGCATTTTCAGCCCCGGATCGGCTGCGGATCGCCGGGAATTTTGTCGTGACCCTGTCGTGGTTCAGCGGCCGGACAGCGTCCTCACCAGCTCTTCCGCGGTGCGGCAGCGGTCCAGGAGCTCCTTGACGTGCTTCCGGGTCCCGCGCAGCGGCTCCAGCGTGGGGACCCGTTGCAGGGAGTCACGACCGGGCAGGTCGAAGATGACCGAATCCCACGAGGCGGCCGCGACGTCGTCCGCGTACTGCTCCAGGCAGCGGCCGCGGAAGTAGGCCCTGGTGTCCTCTGGAGGCTTCTGCTCGGCCCGCTCGACCGCCGGCTCGTCCAGGAGCCGCTTCATCTTGCCGCGGGCCGCCAGACGGTTGTACAGGCCCTTGTCGGGGCGTACGTCGGCGTACTGCAGGTCGATGAGGTGCAGGCGGGCGGCGTCCCAGTCCAGACGGTCGCGGCGGCGGTAGCCCTCCATCAGCTCCCGCTTGGCGACCCAGTCCAGCTCGCCGGACAGGCTCATCGGGTCGTTCTCCAGCCGGCCGAGCACGTCCTCCCACCTGGTCAGGACGTCCTTGGTCTGCTCGTCCGCATCCGCTCCATAACGGTCCTCGACGTATTTGCGGGCCAGCTCGAAGTACTCCATCTGGAGCTGGACGGCCGTGAGGGTGCGGCCGGTGCGGAGCGTGATCAGGTGTTGCAGGGTGGGGTCGTGTGAGACCTGGTGCAGGGTGCGGACGGGCTGGTCGACGGCCAGATCGACGGCGATGAAGCCGTCCTCGATCATGGAGAGCACCAGCGAGGTGGTGCCCAGCTTCAGATACGTCGAGATCTCGGAGAGGTTCGCGTCCCCGATGATCACGTGGAGCCGGCGGTACTTCTCCGCGTCCGCGTGCGGTTCGTCGCGGGTGTTGATGATGGGCCGCTTGAGGGTCGTCTCCAGGCCGACCTCCACCTCGAAGTAGTCGGCGCGCTGGCTGAGCTGGAAGCCGTGCTCGTGGCCGTCCTGGCCGATACCGACCCGGCCGGCGCCGGTGATCACCTGACGGGAGACGAAGAACGGCGTCAGGTGCCGCACGATGTCCGAGAACGGGGTCTCCCGCTTCATCAGGTAGTTCTCATGGGTGCCGTAGGAGGCGCCCTTGTTGTCGGTGTTGTTCTTGTAGAGGTGGATGGGCTGGGCGCCGGGGACCTGGGCGGCCCGTTCGGCGGCCTCGGCCATGATCCGCTCGCCGGCCTTGTCCCACAGCACGGCGTCGCGCGGATTGGTGACCTCGGGGGCGCTGTACTCGGGGTGGGCGTGGTCGACGTAGAGCCGCGCGCCGTTGGTGAGGATCACATTCGCCAGGCCGATGTCCTCGTCCGTGAGCTGGCTGGCGTCCGCGTTCTCCCGTGCGAGGTCGAAGCCGCGGGCGTCCCGCAGCGGGTTCTCCTCCTCGAAGTCCCAGCGGGCACGGCGTGCCCGGTGCATCGCGGCCGCGTAGGCGTTGACGACCTGGGATGAGGTGAGCATGGCATTGGCGTTCGGGTGGCCGGGGACGGAGATCCCGTACTCCGTCTCGATTCCCATTACTCGCCGTACGGTCATGCGGCCCTCCTAGCCCGGCGGCGCCCCTGGACAAGGGCGGCGCTCAAGTACCGCGGTGCCTCCGGTCCCTGTGCGTGCCCCACGCCCGCACAGCGTGATGTCGCGGTACCGAAGAGCCTAGAACGCCTTAGCGGCGCTGGGGAGATCATTACAGTCATTGCTCCAGTCCGGTTTTACCTGGTTCATCGCGCTCTTATGGGGAGCGGTTCCGGTGCTCCCGGAAAAGCGTCCGGCTGCGGACGCCCCGTGCAGGACATCCGCAGCCGGAGAGCGGTGTTACAGGTATTGGCCGGTATTCGCCACCGTGTCGATGGAGCGACCTGTGTCCGCGCCCTGCTTTCCGGTGACCAGCGTGCGGATGTATACGATCCGCTCGCCCTTCTTTCCGGAGATCCGAGCCCAGTCGTCCGGGTTGGTGGTGTTGGGCAGGTCCTCGTTCTCCTTGAACTCATCCACGCAAGCCTGGAGGAGATGGGAGACCCGCAGACCCTTCTGATTGTGTTCGAGGAAGGCCTTGATGGCCATCTTCTTTGCGCGTCCTACGATGTTTTCGATCATCGCACCGGAGTTGAAGTCCTTGAAATAGAGGACTTCCTTGTCACCATTGGCGTAGGTGACCTCCAGGAAGCGATTCTCCTCGGATTCCGCGTACATCTGCTCGACCACCGACTGGATCATTCCGCTCACTGCGGCCTTCCGCGATTCGCCGTGTTCGGCGAGGTCGTCGGAGTGCAGCGGAAGGTTTTCCGTGAGGTACTTCGAGAAGATGTCCTTGGCGGCCTCCGCGTCCGGGCGCTCGATCTTGATTTTCACGTCGAGACGGCCGGGGCGCAGGATCGCCGGGTCGATCATGTCCTCGCGGTTCGAGGCGCCGATCACGATCACGTTTTCCAGGCCCTCGACGCCGTCGATCTCGGAGAGCAGCTGGGGGACGATGGTGTTCTCCACGTCCGAGCTGACGCCGGAGCCGCGGGTGCGGAAGAGGGAGTCCATCTCGTCGAAGAAGACGATGACGGGGGTGCCCTCGCTCGCCTTCTCCCTGGCGCGCTGGAAGACCAGTCGGATGTGCCGCTCCGTCTCGCCGACGTACTTGTTGAGCAGCTCGGGGCCCTTGATGTTGAGGAAGAAGCTCTTCCCCGCGGGCTGCCCGGTCACCTCGGCAACCTTCTTGGCAAGGGAGTTGGCGACCGCCTTGGCGATGAGGGTCTTGCCGCAGCCGGGCGGGCCGTAGAGCAAGACACCCTTGGGCGGGCGGAGTTCGTGCTCCTTGAAGAGGTCGGGGTAGAGGTAGGGGAGCTCGACCGCGTCCCGGATCAGCTCGATCTGGCCGCCCAGACCGCCGATCTTGGTGTAGTCGATGTCCGGAACCTCTTCGAGGACGAGTTCCTCGACCTCGCTCTTCGGAATGACCTCGTAGACGTAGCCGGAGCGGGGCTCCAGGAGCAGGGCGTCGCCGGGGCGGATGGTGATGTCCAGCAGTGGCTCGGCGAGCCTGACCACCCGCTCCTCGTCGGTGTGCCCGATCACCAGGGCGCGCTCGCCGTCCTCCAGGATCTCCTTGAGGGTGACGATGTCGCCGGCGCTCTCGAACCTCATGGCCTCGACCACGTTGAGCGCCTCATTGAGCATGACCTCCTGGCCACGCCTGAGCTCCTCGGTGTCCACACTCGGGCTGACATTGACCCGGAGCTTTCGGCCTCCGGTGAAAATGTCGACGGTGTCGTCCTCGTTCGCCTGCAGGAAGACACCGAAGCCGGCCGGCGGCTGCGCGAGCCGGTCGACCTCCTCCTTGAGTGCGACGATCTGGTCGCGGGCCTCGCGGAGAGTATTGGCGAGACGCTCGTTCTGTGCCGAGACGCCGGCCAGGTTGGTCTGCAGCTCGACGATCCGCTCTTCGAGAATCCTCGTGTGACGCGGAGAGTCGGCGAGCTTGCGTCGCAGGACGGCGATCTCCTGCTCGAGATAGGCAACCTGGCCGGCGGGATCTTCAGACCCTCGCCCCGGCCGGATGCCGCGGTTGATGTCGTCGTCGTGGGCTGCCACGGTCCTCACCTCCTCCAAGGAGCTGGACGCTTCCTGACCCTACCTGGGCCGGTGCAGGTTGAAACCCCTAGATCGAAAAGACTGTCGGGGCGTGTCCGATCTTCACCCTTGCGCACGTCCTCACGCCAAGGGAATACCCACCCAACAACATCGGAAAGCGAGCGGTTGTATCGTCGAGTCGGTCAACACCCGTCAGGGCTGGCGCCACTTAGACAAAAACGGTTCACGTACGCAGGAACGGCAGGCGAGATGACCGCACAGGACGAAGCCCCAGAGCTGGAAGTATGGATCGACCAGGATCTGTGCACCGGGGACGGCATCTGTGCGCAGTATGCGCCCGAGGTCTTCGAGCTCGACATCGACGGGCTGGCCTACGTGAAAAGCCCCGCTGACGAGCTGCTGCAGGACGAGGGGGCCACAACGCCGGTCCCGCTGAAGCTGCTCGCCGACGTGCGGGACTCGGCGAAGGAGTGCCCCGGGGACTGCATCCACGTCCGCCGGGTCAAGGACGGCGTCGAGGTCTACGGCCCGGACGCGGAGTAGCCGGCGGGGTGCGGAACGCGCCCGCCGACCACATCATGTGACAGATCACGCACGCGCGGTGCTCATGGCGGCGGGGAGTTCGCTCTGAACGAACTTCCCGCCCTTCCATTGCCACTTGAGGCTCTTGTGCGTGTCCGGGCAGCAGCGCGGCACCTCGCGGGTGGAGTAGCCCAGGAACGCCGCCGAGATCGCGCCATGCCTGACGGTGAGGGTTTGGGCGGTGAGCTGCTGGGCGGGCGCGACGAGGGTGGCCACGACCCGTGGTGCCGTGCCGGCCCTGGTCGGCTGGGCAAGGACGTAGACGCCGGTGGGCGGGGTGCCGGTCCCGCTGTGGCAGCGGACCGCCGCTACCGTCTCGGTCGTCCCGTCGCCGTCGAGGTCGGCGGAGGCCTTCTTCACCACGTCGAGCCGGTAGGGGCCGCAGTCCACCGGAAAGGTCACCTTGGCGGGGTCGGGGGCGGCCGCGGGGTGCCGGCCGGTGGTGGCGCCGCTGGAGGTCGTGGCCGTGGCGTCGGCGGGCTGGAGGAAGGACGCGGCCGCGACGACCGCCGAGAGGGCGGTGGCGGTGGCGAGCCAGTGCATGGGGCGCGGCTGGGTGTGCAAGAGGTCCTGGCCTGCCATGGGCTGCACGCGGGGTAACTCCTGTGAGGTGCTGTGGCGGTGGGAGTGCCCAGCATCGTTCCACAGCAGGCGATACCAAGGAACCGGCCGGACGGGAGTTTTCCGTGCCGATCCGGAGGAGTTTTCCGTGGGGACCCCGGGGGGGAAACGCAACGGCGCCGCCGGCGGTTCCCCGGGCGGGAACTCGTCGGCGGCGCCTGCGGATTCGGTGGCCGGTTCCGGTCGGTCGGCCGGGGCCGGTGACGTCGGTCAGCCGCGCTCGGCGGAGCCGTCTCCGGACGCCGCGGAGCGGTCCTTGGCCGGTACGGCCTTCTCCCGTCCGTCCGGCGTCGCCTTGCCACCCGGGCCGGTGTAGTCGTCCCCGTAGGCGCCCTTGGCGGGGCGGCGGCGGCGCAGCGGGGGCTCGACGCCGTCGGCGAGGCGGCGGGCGGTCAGCAGGAAGCCGGTGTGGCCGATCATGCGGTGGTCGGGGCGGACGGCGAGGCCCTCGACGTGCCAGGTGCGGACCATGGTCTCCCAGGCCGACGGCTCGTTGAAGGTGCCGTGCTCGCGGATCGCCTCGACGGTGCGGGCCAGCTGCGTCGTCGTCGCGACGTAGGCGCAGAGGATGCCGCCGGGGACCAGGGCCTTGGAGACGGCCTCCAGGCACTCCCAGGGGGCGAGCATGTCGAGGATGACGCGGTCGACGTCGGCGTCGGAGAGGTTGTCCTGGAGGTCACCGACCGTGAGCGTCCATGCAGGGTGCGGACCGCCGAAGTAGCGCTCGACGTTCTGCGTGGCGATCTCGGCGAAGTCGGCGCGGCGCTCGTAGGAGTGCAGCATGCCGTCGTCGCCGATGGCGCGCAGCAGGAAGCTGCTCAGCGAGCCGGAGCCCACACCGGCCTCGACGACGCGGGCGCCGGGGAAGATGTCGGCCATCGCCAGGATCTGCCCCGCGTCCTTGGGGTAGACCACGGCGGCGCCGCGGGGCATGGACAGGACGTAGTCGGGGAGCAGCGGGCGCAGCGCGAGGTAGGCGACGTTCCCGGTGGTACGGACAACGCTGCCCTCGGGAGCACCGATCAGCTCGTCGTGGGGGAAGGCTCCCTTGTGGGTGTGGAAGCTTTTTCCCTCTTCGAGCGTGAAGGTGTAGTGGCGTCCCTTGGGGTCGGTGAGCTGGACCTGGTCCCCGACCTTGAAGGGCCCGCGACGGCGGGCGGCACCGGTCGGTTCGGACATGTGACCAGCCTACCGGCCCGTTGGGGCGCCGCGGACCAGTGGGCGGCCGCCGGGCGGACCGGGAGGCGGCGGGCGGGCCGTGCGCGCGGGGTCAGGGGCGGCGGGCCATGGCGGAGACGAAGGCGCGCTCGACGTCGGCGGTGGACAGTACGCCGTAGATCTCGCCGGTCTCCTCGACGACGAGGTATTCGGTGGCGGGCGTGGCGCGCAGATACTCCAAGAGGTCCTCGCCGGCGAGCTCGGCGGAGACCCGCATCCCGTCCTTGAGGTCCTGGGCGAGGGTGCCCACGGCGACCCACGGGCGACGGTGGTCGGGGACGCCGACGATGGCGGCCTCGCGGACGAGGGCGGTGGGGTGGCCCTGGCGGTCGACGACGACCAGGGCGCGGGCGCCGGCGTCGTTGGCGCGGCGCAGCCCCTCGGAGAGCGGGGTGTCGGTCTCGACGGGGACGGCACGCCGGGTCAGGATGCGGGCGGTGAGGTCGGGGAGGCGTTCGCGCAGCCGGGCCATGCGCAGGCTGTTGCCGGCGCCGGTCCAGATGATGGCGGCGAGGATCGCGGCGAGCAGGGCGTCGGTGAGCGAGTCGGCGCCGCCGATCTCGGGGCGGGCGTTGCCCAGGGCGCCGGTGTGGGTGAGCAGCGGCAGGCCGAAGAGGACCGTGACGGCGAGGGCGCGGCCGACCCAGGCGGCGGCGATGGTGCCGCTCATGGGCCTGCCGGTGAGCTTCCAGACGACGGCGCGCAGCATCCGGCCGCCGTCCAGGGGCAGGCCGGGCAGCAGGTTGAAGATCGCAACGATGAGGTTGGAGAGCATCAGGCCGGCGAGCAGCACGCCGGGGACCGTGCCCGGCTCGACCAGGTGCATCCCGGCGTAGAAAACGCCGGCGAGGACGAGGGAGAGCAGCGGGCCGACGAAAGCCAGGACGAACTCCCTGCCGGGCGTCTCGGTCTCCTTCTCGATCTCCGAGACGCCGCCGAAGAACTGCAGCTGGATGCGGCGCACGGGGAGCTTGAAGCGGAGCGCGGCCACGGTGTGCGCCAGCTCGTGGACGAGCACCGACGCGTAGAAGGCGACGGCGAAGAAGAGCGAGACGAGATAGCGGGCGGCGCCGAGCTCGGGCAGGACCCGCTCCAGCTGGCCGCCGAAGACCCAGGTGATCAGGGCGGCGACGAGGAACCAGCTGGGGGCCACGTACACGGGCACACCGAAGGGACGGCCCATCAGGATGCCGCCGCCGCTGCCCTTTCTGCCCGGCGTGGGCGCCTTGGGCGGGTCGTGGTGCTCGGGCGGTTCGGGCGGCTGAGGCCGCACGGACTCCTGGGGGTCCTGCGACTTCCCGCTCTGGTCCACGGCGTCCCCTCATCGACTACGGCATTCGCCCCTGTTCGGCCTGGTATCTCGATCATGCAGGGCGAAAGGGTCCAGCGTCGATGGTATGCGGAGTGCCCCGCCCCGACCTGCCGCGGGGCCCTTGCGGCTACCGCGGCGTGAGCGCCTGTCAGTGGCGGGCCGTAGGGTTTTGCGGCATGGGATGGAGCGCGGAGCAGACCGGGGCGGTCACGCAGGACGGGCCCGGCGGGCCGGGGACGGAGACCGCCGGGGCGCCGGCGGAGGCCACCGGAGCAGGAACGGAGGACCGGGAGGGGCCGCGGCCGCCGGTGGCGCTGTCGCCGTCGCGGGCCGGCGATTTCATGCAGTGCCCGCTGCTCTACCGCTTCCGGGTGATCGACCGGCTGCCGGAGAAGCCGAGCGCGGCGGCGACGCGTGGCACGGTCGTCCATGCCGTGCTGGAGCGGCTCTTCGACGCTCCGGCGGCGGAGCGTACGGCGGCCGGGGCGCGGGCGATGGTGCCGGCCGAGTGGGAGAAACTGCTGGCCAAGCGGCCGGAGCTGGCCGAGCTGTTCGCGGACGACACGGCGGACGGCAGCACGGGCGACACCGCGGGCGAGCGGCTGGCGACCTGGCTGGCGGAGGCCGAGGCGCTGGTGGAGCGGTGGTTCGCGCTGGAGGACCCGACGCGTCTGGAGCCGGCCGACCGTGAGCTGTACGTGGAGACGGTGCTGGATTCGGGGCTGCGGCTGCGGGGGTTCATCGACCGGGTGGATGTCGCGCCGACGGGCGAGGTGCGGATCGTCGACTACAAGACCGGCAAGGCGCCGCGGCCGCAGTTCGCCGAGGGTGCGCTGTTCCAGATGAAGTTCTACGCGCTGGTGATGTGGCGGCTGCGCGGTGTGGTGCCGCGGCGGCTGCAGCTGGTCTATCTGGGCAGCGGCGATGTGGTGACGTACGACCCGGGGGAGGCCGACCTGCGGGGCGTGGAGCGGAAGTTGCTGGCGCTGTGGGAGGCCATCCAGCGGGCGACGGCGACCGGCGACTGGCGACCGCGCCCGACCAAGCTGTGCGGCTGGTGTGACCACCAGGCGCACTGCCCCGAATTCGGCGGCACTCCCCCGGTGTATCCGCTGGAGGTGCGCCCGGCGGACGGTGCCGTGGTGCCGCAGGGCAGAATGGGAGAGATCTAGGAGACCCGGTCCGGGCGATCAGGGCCCGGCCCGCGATCGCCCGGAGAAGGCCTATCGAAGGAGTGCACGTGGCCATCCGCGTCCTGCTGGTCGACGACCAGCCCCTGCTGCGTACGGGATTCCGGATGATTCTGGAGGCGGAGCAGGATCTGGCGGTGGTCGGCGAGGCCGGGGACGGTCTGCAGGCACTGGAGCAGGTGCGGGCGCTGCAGCCGGACGTGGTGCTGATGGACATCCGGATGCCCCGGATGGACGGGGTGGAGGCGACCCGCCAGATCACCGGCCCGGCGAAGGACGGCCCGGCGAAGGTGCTGGTGCTGACCACCTTCGATCTGGACGAGTACGTCGTCGAGGCGCTGCGGGCAGGGGCCAGCGGCTTTCTGCTCAAGGACGCGCCGGCCGATGAGCTGGTGCAGGCGATCCGGGTGGTGGCGGCGGGCGAGGCGATGCTGGCGCCGAGCATCACGCGCCGGCTGCTGGACAAGTACGCGGGCCAGCTGCCGTCCGGCGAGGAGCCGGTGCCGGACACCCTGCACACCCTCACGGAACGTGAGGTGGAGGTGCTCAAGCTGGTGGCCCGTGGGCTGTCCAACGCGGAGATCGCCGCGGATCTGTTCGTGAGCGAGACCACCGTCAAGACGCATGTGGGGCATGTGCTGACGAAGCTGGGCCTGCGGGACCGGGTGCAGGCGGCGGTGTACGCGTACGAGAGCGGGCTGGTGCGGCCCGGCGCGCAGTAGCGGCCGGCCGCACGACACGACACGACAGACGAACGACGGCGGGGCCGGCCCGGGAGTTCCCGGACCGGCCCCGCCGCCGTGTGCTAGGGCGTGTCAGGCCTCGGAGGGCTTGCTGATCTCCCAGAACCGGAAGACGGTCGAGGAGTCCAGGGTCCATTCCAGGCCGGAGATGCCGTCACGGGCGACCGCGTACTGCTTGCCCTGCCATATCGGTATGACCGGCACGTCCTGGGCGATGATGTTCTGCAGCTCCCGGAAGTCGGACTTGGTGGCGCCGCGGTCCGGCTGGTCGGCCGTCTTGGGCAGCAGCCGGCCGGTGATGGTGGGCGAGCTGTAGTGGTTGGACAGCACGCTGTCCTTGCCGAAGAACGGCTGGGTGAAGTTGTCGGGATCCGGATAGTCGGGGATCCAGCCCTTCACGTAGACGCCGAACCGGCCGGCGGCCACGCCCTTCTCGTACTCCTTGGTGGGCACGCTGCGCACCTTGGCGTCGAACAGGCCGCTGCGGTTGAGCTGTTGGGCGATCTCCTGGAAGGCGGGGACGGTGCCCGGGCCGAACCGGTCGGGGGTGGCCCACAGGGTGAGCGGCACCTTGCCGTGCACACCGGCCGAGCGCAGCGCTTCCTTCGCCTTGTCGGGCTTCGGCTGGTCGCCGTAGGTGTCGAAGAAGGCGGTGTTGTGGCCGGTGATTCCGGCCGGGACGACCGAGTAGAGCGGTTCCGCGGTGTGCTGGTAGACGTCCCGGACGAGGTTCGAGCGGTCCAGGAGGTAGGCGATGGCCTTGCGGACGCCGAGCTTGCCGGCGACCGGGTCCTTGAGGTTGAAGACCAGGTGCATCACCTCGGCGCTGCTGCCCTCGACGACCTGGGTGCCGTGCTGCTGGTGCAGGGAGGCGTTGTCCAGTGCGGCGATGTCCTTCATCGACAGGCCGCGATAGGCCAGATCGACGTCGCCCTTCTCGACGGCCGACTTGAGCTGCTCCGCGCCCTTGAAGAACTTCACGGTCATCCCGGAGTTCTTGGCCTTCGCGGGGCCCTTGTAGGAGCCGTTGACCTTGAAGACGGCCTTGCTGGAGTTGTACTCCTTGAGCGTGTAGATGCCGGACCCGGTGGCCTTGCCGTCGGAACGCAGCCGGTCGGCCGGGTAGTCGGCGTGGTCGACGATGGAGCCGGCGCCCGAAGCGATCTTCATCGGGAAGGTGGCGTCGGGCGTCTTCAGGCGGAAGACCACGGTCTTGGCGTCCGGTGTGTCGACCTTGTCGAGCGCGGAGAACATCACGGCGGGGCCGTTCTTGTCGTTGATGCGCCGGGTGCGGTCGAAGGAGAACTTGACGTCCTTGGACGTCAGCGCGTCGCCGTTGCTGAACTTGAGGCCGTCCTTGAGGGTGCAGCGGTAGACCTTGCTGTCACCGTCGGTGAAGGCACAGCGCTGGGCGGCCTCCGGCTCGGGGGTGGTACCGCCCTTGGGGAAGCTCAGCAGCGACTGGAAGACGTTGTTGAACAACAGCCAGGAATCGGGGTCGTAACCGGCCGCAGGGTCGGTGGCCATGGTCGTGTTCGTCATTCCCATGACCACGGGTACACCGTTGCCGGCAGCTTCCGGGTCGTCCGTGCCGCACCCGGCGAGCGCGAGCAGAGCTGTCGCCAGCCCCGCTCCGATCGGGGCAGCCAGCCGCGGGTCACGCTTCCTCACTAATTGTTCCTCACGTTCTGGGTCGTGCCTGTCGGGCCGCGGTGTGATGGCCGCGGCGGATCTGTACCGCATCGGTCGGATGCGCATGGGTCAGTCGGCCACGCCGCGGCCGAGCTCCCACATCTGCAGCGACGAGGAGGAGTTGAGGGCCCATTCCACGCCGGTGACGTCGTCGCGGGCGGCGACATACTGCTTGCCCTGCCACAGCGGGAGCAGCGGGACATCGTCGGCGAACGTGTCCTGCGCCTGCTTGAAGCCGGCCGCTGCGGCGTTGCGGTCGGTCTGCTGCCGGGTCTCCGGGATCACCTGGGACTCGATCTTGGTGCTGCGGTAGGCGGAGTTGAGGAAGTTCCCCTTGCCGACGAACGGCGCGATGTAGTTGTCCGCGTCCGGGAAGTCGGGGAACCAGCCCATGCCGTAGGCGGTGTACTTGCCGGCCGTGGAGTCGGTGCGGAACTGCTGCCAGCCGTCGATGCCCTTGATGTCGACATCGAAGAGCTTGCTCTGGTTGAGCTGGCGCTGCAGCGTACGGAACTCATGGACGGTGCTGGAGCCGTAGTGGCCGGTGGTGTAGGTCAGCGTGAACTTCACCGGGGTGGAGATGTGCGCCTGCTGAAGCGTCTTGCGGGCGGCCGAAACGCTGGGGTCCCCGTACTTGGTGAAGAACGAGTTGATGTGGCCGGTGAGGCCGGTGGGGACGATCGAGTAGAGCGGGTCCCCGGTGTAGGAGTAGACGTCCCGGACCAGCTGGGAGCGGTTGACGAGTTGCGCCATCGCCTGCCGTACGGCCTTGTCGGACACCGCCGGGTCCTTCATGTTGAAGGCGAGGTAGCGGATCTCCTGGCCGGGCATCTCCTGGAGCACGATGTGGCTGTCGCGGGAGTTCTCCAGGCCCTTGACCTGGGCGGGCGACAGACCGCGGTTCATCAGGTCGATGCCGCCCGTGCGCAGCGCCTTCTCCATGGCGGTGGAGTCGTCGAAGAAGCGCATCTCGACCTTGTCGCTCTTGGGCTTCTCACCGCCCTTGTAGCCGGGGTACCTGGTGAAGATCGCCTTGGCGAGACGGCCGTTCTTGCGCTCGGTCTTGAGCGTGTAGGGGCCGGAGCCGACCACGTCGAAGCCGTTGTACAGACGGGTCTTCGGGTAGACCTCGCTGTCGACGATGGCGGCGGCCGGCGTCGCGAGCTTCTGCGGGAAGGTGGCGTCCGGCTTCTTGAGGTGGAAGACCACCTCGGAGTCGCTGGGTGCCTCGACCTTGTCGATGCCGCTGAGCAGCGACACCGGACCGTTGGCGTTGTTGATGCCGCGCATCCGGTCGATGGAGAACTTCACGTCCTGCGCGGTCAGGGCATGGCCGTTGGAGAACTTCAGTCCGCTGCGCAGGGTGCAGCGGTACTGCTCGTTCTGGGTGTCGCGGAACCCGCAGGACTCGGCGGCCTCGGGCACCGGCGCGGTGCCGGACCTGGGCAGGCGCATCAGCGTCTGGAGGGTGCTGCGCAACACGTTCCAGGCGTCGACGTCGTAGGCCTGTGCCGGGTCGAGAGGGGCGGGCGCTGCCTTGGTTGCCTCGATCTGGGAGGCGACTCCCACGACGATGGGCTTGCCGCCGTCGCCCGCGCCGTCCGAGCCGCCGCAGGCAGCAAGGACGGGGGCCAGGAGTCCGGCCAGCGCCGGCAGCACCAAGGTCTTGCGATTCATCGTCGGCAGGTTCCTTATCAGCGCAGAGGTGTTGCTCGCGTCGAGATTAGTAGGCACGGCCAGCCGCGCTGAGACACAAAGGAGTTGAATCGATATGGCGTATGGATAACGGAGGAGGCCGGATCGATATCCGGACGGGGGAACGATACGCGCGTTGCTCCATCAATCCGGACACTTACCCCCGTAGAAACCCCCCATGGGGCCCCCTGGAGCACCTGTGGGGCCCGCTGTCGATGCCCTGGCGCGTGAGAAACGTCACGCGTTCAGGGATCAACGGTGTCGCTGCAATTCGGTCAGTGCATTCGTCACGGAAAATAAGCGGGCCGCTCCCCTCGGTTCCCGGGGCTTTCTTCGGGACACGCTCAGTGCACGGTCCGGCGGCTTTCCGTGATGAGTGTTCGGAGAAATGGGAGATCGACTTCTTCCAGCGACGGGACGATCGTGCGGCCCGCGGCCGGCGGGACCGGCGCCACCGACGGCACCGCGACGACCGGGCAACCCGCCGCCTCACCTGCCGATACACCGGTCAGGGTGTCCTCGATGACCGCGCAGCACGCCGGGTCCACGCCCAGCCGCGCGGTCATCGAGGACACCCTGACCGGTGTATCGGCAGGTGAGGCGGCGGGACCGGCGCCACCGACGGCACCGCGACGACCGGGCAACCCGCCGCCTCACCTGCCGATACACCGGTCAGGGTGTCCTCGATGACCGCGCAGCACGCCGGGTCCACGCCCAGCCGCGCGGCGGCCGTCAGATACGGATCCGGATGCGGCTTGGTGCGCGTCAGGTCGTCGCCCGCGAGGGTCAGCCGGAAGTTCTCGGGGCCGAGGGAGTACAGCATCTGGTCGACGATGGCGCGGTGCGAGGCGGAGACGAGTGCGGTCGGCACGTCATGGGCGGCGAGTTCGGCCAGCAGCCTGCGGGCACCGGGCATCAGCGGCACGCCGCGGCCGATCCGGGCCAGGAAGGCGGCGTTGAGCAGCACGCTGAGCTCGGTCAGGCTGATGTCGACACCGGTGACCTGGATGAGATAGCCGGCACTGCGGGTCATCGGGCCGCCGACCACGACCTCGCGGTGGGCGTCGTCGAGGATGTGCCCGAGCTCGGCGAAGACTTCCGCCTCCGCCTCCCACCAGAACCCCTCGGTGTCGACGAGGGTCCCGTCCAGATCGAGGAATACGGCCTGGAGGGTCGCGGCTTCGGCCGTTCGGGTGCCGACTGCGGGGATGCTGCTGGTCATCCATCCACCTCCGTTGCCACGTCCCCAAGGGACGCAAGGGCCGGTCGCCCTCCCCGGCGGGGGAACGACCGGCCACTACCGGACCGACAAGTGTACGACGGTGCGCGCCGGAATGCGCGGTGCTCCTGGTCACGGACGTCCGGGGACGGCCCTGACCTGTGCATACGGCGCCACCGCACAACGCCCGATGGTCCCGGTCGCCCGGGATCCGGCCGGCTACCGTGCGTTGAAGTACTTGGCCTCGGGGTGGTGGATCACGATGGCGTCGGTGGACTGCTCGGGATGGAGCTGGAACTCCTCGGAGAGCTCGACGCCGATCCGCTCCGGCTGGAGCAGGTCCGCGATCTTGGCGCGGTCCTCCAGGTCGGGGCAGGCCCCATAGCCCAGCGAGAAGCGCGCGCCGCGGTACTTGAGCGCGAACATGTCCTCGACGTCGTCCGGGTCCTCGCCGCCGAAGCCCAGCTCGGCGCGGACACGCGCGTGCCAGTACTCGGCGAGTGCCTCGGCCAGCTGGACGGACAGGCCGTGGAGTTCGAGGTAGTCACGGTAGGAGTTGGCCTCGAAGAGTTCGGCGGTGGCGGCGCCGATCTTCGAGCCGACGGTGACGACCTGGAGCCCCACGACATCGGTCTCGCCGGACTCCTCCGGGCGGAAGTAGTCGGCCAGGCAGAGGCGGCGGCCGCGGCGCTGGCGGGGGAAGGTGAAGCGGGTGCGCTCGGTGCCGTCCTCGTTCAGCAGGATCAGGTCGTCGCCCTTGGAGTGGCAGGGGAAGTAGCCGTGGACGACCGCGGCTTCGAGGAGGTTCTCGGTCTGCAGCTTGTCCAGCCAGCCCCGCAGCCGTGGCCGGCCCTCGGTCTCGACCAGCTCCTCGTACGTCGGGCCGTCGCCGGTGCGGGCCTGCTTGAGACCCCACTGGCCCTTGAACAGCGCGCCCTCGTCCAGCCAGGACGCATAGTCGGCGAGCTGGATACCCTTGACCACCCGGGTCCCCCAGAACGGCGGCTCCGGGACCGGGTTGTCGACGGCGACGTCCGAACGCACCGCGCCCTCGGGCTCCTCGATCTCCGCCACCGCGGTGTCCCGCTTGGGAACGCGGCGCTGCTTGAGTTCGGGGAGGGCGGCGCCGGGCACGCCGCGCTTGACGGCGATCAGGGCGTCCATCAGCCGCAGGCCCTCGAACGCGTCGCGGGCGTAGCGGACCTCGCCTTCGTAGATCTCGTGGAGGTCCTGCTCGACGTAGGCGCGGGTGAGGGCGGCGCCGCCGAGGATCACGGGGAAGTCGGCGGCCATCTTGCGCTGGTTGAGCTCCTCCAGGTTCTCCTTCATGATCACCGTGGACTTCACCAGCAGCCCCGACATGCCGATCACATCGGCGCGGTGCTCCTCGGCCGCCTCCAGGATCGCCGCGACCGGCTGCTTGATCCCGAGGTTGACGACGTTGTAGCCGTTGTTGGACAGGATGATGTCCACGAGGTTCTTGCCGATGTCGTGGACGTCCCCGCGGACGGTGGCCAGCACGATCGTGCCCTTGCCCTCGTCGTCGGACTTCTCCATGTGCGGTTCCAGATACGCCACCGCAGTCTTCATCACCTCGGCCGACTGCAGCACGAACGGCAGCTGCATCTGGCCGGAGCCGAACAGCTCGCCGACGACCTTCATCCCCTCCAGCAGGGTGTCGTTGACGATGTCCAGCGCGGGGCGGTCCTGCAACGCGGCGTCGAGGTCGGCCTCCAGGCCGTTCTTCTCGCCGTCGATGATCCGGCGCTGCAGGCGCTCGTCCAGCGGCAGCGCGGCCAGCTCCTCGGCCTTGCCCGCCTTGAGCGACTTCGCCGTCGCGCCCTCGAACAGCTCCATCAGCTTCTGCAGCGGGTCATAGCCCTCGGCGCGCCGGTCGTAGATCAGGTCCAGGGCGGTCGTGACCTGCTCCTCCTCCAGCCGCGCGATCGGCAGGATCTTCGAGGCGTGCACGATCGCCGAGTCCAGGCCGGCCTTGACGCACTCGTCGAGGAAGACGGAGTTCAGCACGATCCGGGCGGCCGGGTTGAGGCCGAAGGAGATGTTCGAGAGCCCGAGCGTGGTCTGCACCTCGGGGTGGCGCTTCTTCAGCTCCCGGATCGCCTCGATGGTGGCGATCCCGTCGCCCCGGGACTCCTCCTGGCCGGTGCAGATCGTGAACGTCAGGCAGTCGATGAGGATGTCCGACTCCTGGACGCCCCAGTTGCCGGTCAGGTCCTCGATCAGCCGCTCGGCGATGGCGACCTTGTGCTCGGCGGTGCGGGCCTGGCCCTCCTCGTCGATGGTCAGCGCGATCAGCGCCGCACCGTGCTCGGCGGCCAGCGCGGTGACCTTCGCGAAGCGCGACTCCGGCCCGTCACCGTCCTCGTAGTTGACGGAGTTGATGACCGCGCGGCCGCCGAGCTTTTCCAACCCGGCCTGGAGGACGTTCAGTTCCGTGGAGTCCAGCACGATCGGGAGGGTGGAGGCGGTGGCGAACCGCCCGGCCAGCTCCTCCATGTCCGCCACGCCGTCGCGACCCACGTAGTCGACACACAGGTCGAGCATGTGCGCGCCCTCGCGGATCTGATCGCGGGCCATCTCGACGCAGTCGTCCCAGCGCCCGTCCAGCATCGCCTCACGGAACTTCTTCGACCCGTTGGCGTTGGTCCGCTCGCCGATCGCCAGATACGAGGTGTCCTGACGGAACGGCACCGTCTGGTAGAGGGAGGCGGCGCCCGGCTCGGGGCGCGGCTCGCGCGCGGGCGGGACGGTGCCGCGCACCCGCTCGACGACCTGCCGCAGATGCTCCGGGGTCGTGCCGCAGCAGCCGCCCACCAGCGAGAGGCCGTACTCGGCGACGAAGGTCTCCTGGGCATCGGCCAGCTCGCCGGCGGTCAGCGGATAGTGCGCACCGTTCTTGCCCAGCACGGGCAGGCCCGCATTGGGCATGCAGGCCAGCGGGACGCGCGCGTGCCGGGCCAGGTAGCGCAGGTGCTCGCTCATCTCGGCCGGGCCGGTGGCGCAGTTCAGGCCGATCATGTCGATGCCCAGCGGCTCCAGCGCCGTCAGCGCCGCCCCGATCTCCGAGCCGAGCAGCATCGTGCCGGTCGTCTCTACGGTCACCGAGCAGATCACCGGGAGGTTGCTGCCGGTGGCCTGCAGGGCACGGCGGGCGCCGAGCACGGCGGCCTTGGTCTGCAGCAGATCCTGCGTGGTCTCCACCAGCAGCGCGTCCGCACCACCGGCGATCATGCCCTCCGCGTTCTGCTGATAGGCGTCGCGCAGCGTCACGTACGGGGCGTGCCCCAGCGTCGGCAGCTTGGTCCCCGGGCCCATCGAGCCCAGGACGTAGCGCTGCTGTCCGGTCGAGGCCGTGAACTCGTCCGCCACCTCCCGTGCGAGCCGGGCACCGGCCTCGGACAGCTCGAAGACCCGCTCGGGAATGTCGTACTCGGCCAGCGCGGCGAAATTCGCACCGAACGTATTGGTCTCGACGCAGTCGACACCGACCGCGAAATACTCCTCGTGCACCGACCGCACGATGTCCGGCCGGGTGATGTTGAGGATCTCGTTGCAGCCCTCCAGCTGCTGGAAGTCCTCCATGGACGGATCCTGCGCCTGCAGCATGGTGCCCATCGCGCCGTCCGCGACCACCACCCGCGAGGCCAGGGCCTCACGGAACGAGTCGACGCGGGACGTGCTGATGGGCGATGGCGTGTTCGAGGCCATGGAGATGCTCCCGTGGTTGCGACGGCTGTCGGCTTTGCACCCTCCTTCAGAGGGCGCACCCGGCCAGCGTAGCTGCCGGTCCGGTACACGTGTTCCCCGTTCCACGCCCTGGACAGCACTGCTCCACCCCACTGCGGCACCTTCCGCGTCCGTTGGCAGACTCGTTGCTTCTCTGACCAACTCGCGTCACTTCCCTGACTCCAGTCGGCATGGGCCGATATCGTTCAGCATTGTCGAACCGCACACTTCGGAGGTTGCCCGATGGCACGCACCATCCAGTCGCTGGAGCGCGCTGCAGCGATGCTGCGGCTGCTCGCAGGAGGGGAACGGCGGCTGGGACTCTCCGACATCTCCTCCTCACTGGGACTGGCGAAGGGCACCGCCCACGGGATCCTGCGGACGCTGCAGCAGGAGGGCTTCGTCGAGCAGGACGGCACCTCCGGCCGCTACCAGCTCGGGGCGGAGCTGCTGCGGCTGGGCAACAGCTACCTGGACGTGCACGAGCTGCGGGCCCGCGCCCTGGTCTGGACCGACGACCTGGCCCGCTCCAGCGGCGAGGCCGTCTACCTGGGCGTCCTGCACCAGCAGGGCGTACTGGTCGTCCACCACGTCTTCCGGCCCGACGACAGCCGGCAGGTGCTGGAGGTCGGCGCGATGCACCCGCTGCACAGCACCGCGCTGGGCAAGGTGCTGTGTGCGTACGACCCGGTCGCGCACAGCGAGGTCGTCGAGGCGGAGCGGGAGGCCATCACCCCGCGCACGGTGACCGGCCTGGGGGACTTCGAGGGGCTGCTGGATCTGACCCGGGCGCGCGGCTGGGCCGCGGACGTGGAGGAGACCTGGGACGGGGTGGCCTCGGTGGCCGCGCCGATCCACGACCGGCGGCGGATGCCGGTGGGTGCGGTGGGCATCACGGGGGCGGTGGAGCGGGTCTGCAACGACGGCGAATTGCGGCCGGAAATCGTCGCCGCTGTGAGGGATTGCGCACGCGCCGTGTCCCGGGATCTTGGCGCCGGGCGATTCTGACCGTTTTCACCCGTTAAGTTCACCTAAGTTTTTGGCCACGGAACCCTTGACGGGGTGCTACGGGTGAAGAAAACTGCCGTTCATCGGTCGGCATTGTCGAACACCTAACGGCAATATTCGCTATGGTGGGGCATCGCCGCGGACCGATCACCGCCCTCTCGGAGGGCGCGGACCACCGGACGGGACCCGGGGGTTCGTTATTCCCTGGACGAAGGACAAAGGAGTCGCGGGTGTCCAGCTCCGACATCTTCATCAGCGAAACCATCGGTACCGCTGTTCTGATCTTGCTCGGCGGTGGCGTCTGCGCCGCCGTCACATTCAAGCGCTCCAAGGCGTTCAACGCCGGATGGGTCGCCATCGCCTTCGGGTGGGGCTTCGCCGTCCTCACGGGTGCCTACATCGCCGCGAAGTCCGGCGCCAACCTCAACCCCGCGGTCACCATCGGCCTCGCCATCAAGGGCGGGATCGAATGGAGCCAGGTGCCGGTCTACTTCGCCGGCGAGATGTTCGGCGCCATGATCGGCGCCGTCCTGGTGTGGATCGTGTACTACGGGCAGTTCCGTGCCCATCTGACGGACCCCGAGGTACTGGCCGATCACACCAGCCATGAAGGCCTGGTCGACCAGGCCACCGCGCCGAAGGCCGGCCCGGTACTGGGCATCTTCTCCACGGGCCCGGAGATCCGGCATGCCGTGCAGAACCTGGCCACCGAGATCGTCGCCACCGTCGTGCTGGTGCTGTCGATCCTGACGCTCGGTCTGAGCGACAACGGAAAGGGCGTCGGCGTCATCGGCACGCTGCTGGTCGCGCTGGTCGTCACCGGCATCGGTCTGTCGCTGGGCGGCCCGACCGGGTACGCCATCAACCCGGTCCGCGACCTCGGCCCGCGCATCGTGCACGCGCTGCTGCCGCTGCCGAACAAGGGCGGTTCAGACTGGGGTTACGCCTGGATCCCGGTCGTCGGTCCGCTGATCGGCGGAGCCCTCGCCGGAGGCATCTACCAGGTGGCGTTCGCCTGAGCCGCCTGACCGCCCCGTCCGCCCGCACAGACTTCTTGGAGCACACACCATGAGCGACACCCCCACCACCTCCTCCCACGGGCACGGCACTGCGTCCCACGGGCACGGCCCGTTCATCGCGGCCATCGACCAGGGCACCACGTCCAGCCGCTGCATCGTCTTCGACAAGGACGGCCGGATCGTGTCGGTCGACCAGAAGGAGCACGAGCAGATCTTCCCGAAGCCGGGCTGGGTCGAGCACGACGCCACCGAGATCTGGACCAACGTCCAGCACGTCGTCGACAGCGCCGTCCACAAGGCCGGGCTGACCGCGGCCGACGTCAAGGCCATCGGCATCACCAACCAGCGCGAGACCACCGTGCTGTGGGACCGGACCACCGGTGAGCCGGTCCACAACGCCATCGTCTGGCAGGACACCCGCACCGACGCGCTCTGCAAGGAGCTCGGTCGCAACGTCGGCCAGGACCGCTTCCGCCGCGAGACCGGTCTGCCGCTGGCCTCGTACTTCGCCGGTCCGAAGATCCGCTGGCTGCTCGACAACGTCGAGGGCCTGCGCGAGCGCGCCGAGCGCGGCGACATCCTCTTCGGCACCATGGATTCCTGGGTCATCTGGAACCTGACCGGCGGCGTGGACGGCGGCGTGCACGTCACCGACGTCACGAACGCCTCGCGCACGATGCTGATGAACCTGCACGGCCTCCAGTGGGACGAGAAGATCCTCGCCTCGATGGACATCCCGGCCGCGGTGCTGCCGGAGATCAAGTCCTCCTCCGAGGTCTACGGCCGCGCCACCGGCGGTGTGCTGGCCGGCGTCCCGGTCGCCTCGGCGCTCGGTGACCAGCAGGCCGCGCTGTTCGGCCAGACCTGTTTCGAGCAGGGCGAGGCCAAGTCCACGTACGGCACCGGCACCTTCATGCTGATGAACACCGGTCACGAGCCGGTCAATTCGTACAACGGGCTGCTGACCACCGTCGGCTACCGCATCGGCGACCAGGAGCCGGTCTACGCCCTGGAAGGCTCCATCGCCGTCACCGGCTCGCTCGTCCAGTGGATGCGCGACCAGATGGGCCTGATCAACAGCGCGGCCGAGATCGAGACCCTGGCCAGCACGGTCGAGGACAACGGCGGCGCGTACTTCGTGCCGGCCTTCTCCGGCCTGTTCGCCCCCTACTGGCGTTCGGACGCGCGCGGTGTCATCGCGGGCCTGACCCGCTATGTCACCAAGGCGCACATCGCGCGTGCCGTGCTCGAGGCCACCGCCTGGCAGACCCGCGAGATCACCGACGCCATGACCAAGGACTCCGGCGTCGAGCTGACCGCGCTCAAGGTCGACGGCGGTATGACCTCCAACAACCTGCTGATGCAGACCATCTCGGACTTCTTGGACGCTCCCGTGGTGCGCCCGATGGTCGCCGAGACCACCTGCCTCGGCGCTGCCTACGCGGCCGGACTGGCCGTCGGCTTCTGGTCCAGCACCGACGAGCTGCGCGCCAACTGGCGCCGGGCCGCCGAGTGGACCCCCCGGATGGATGCGGCCACCCGTGACCGCGAGTACAAGAGCTGGCTCAAGGCCGTCGAGCGGACCATGGGCTGGATCGAGGACGAGGAGTAAACATGAGCACCCTGCAGAGCGTCCCGGCACTCGGGACGCACCCGGCCAGTGGTTCGCACGCGAGCCGCGCCGAGACTCGGGAGCAGCTTTCCAAGGCGACGTACGACCTCCTGGTGATCGGCGGCGGCATCCTGGGCATCTCCACCGCCTGGCACGCCGCACAGGCCGGACTGCGGGTGGCCCTGGTGGATGCCGGTGACTTCGCCGGCGCCACCTCCTCCGCCTCCTCCAAGCTGCTGCACGGCGGTCTGCGCTACCTGCAGACCGGCGCGGTCAAGCTGGTGGCGGAGAACCACTTCGAGCGGCGTGCGGTGTCCCGCCAGGTCGCACCGCACCTCGCCAATCCCCTGACCTTCTACCTGCCCGTCTACAAGGGCGGCCCGCACGGCGCGGCCAAGCTGGGCGCGGGCGTCTTCGCCTACTCGGCGCTGTCCGCGTTCGGCGACGGCGTCGGGCACGTCATATCCCCGGCCAAGGCGCAGCGTGACGTGCCGGAGCTGCGGACGGACAACCTCAAGGCCGTGGCCGTGTACGGCGACGACCAGATGAACGACTCCCGGATGGCCCTGATGACCGTCCGTGCGGCGGCCGCGGCCGGCGCCACGGTCCTCAACCACGCCGAGGTCACCGGCCTGCGCTTCAGCCAGGGCCGGGTCACCGGCGCCGAGCTCAAGGACCGGATGGAGGGCGAGGAGTTCGGCGTCAACGCCCGCCTGGTGCTCAACGCCACCGGCCCGTGGGTGGACCACCTGCGCAAGATGGAGGACCCGAACGCGGCCCCCTCCATCCGGCTGTCGAAGGGCGCGCACCTGGTCCTCAAGCGCACCGCCCCCTGGAAGGCCGCGCTGGCCACCCCGATCGACAAGTACCGCATCACCTTCGCCCTCCCCTGGGAGGACATGCTGCTGCTGGGCACCACGGACGAGGAGTTCGAGGGCGACCCGGCGGATGTCGCGGTCACCGAGAAGGACACCGCCCAGATTCTGGACGAGGCCGCCTTCTCCGTCCGCGACCAGCAGCTCTCGCGCGATCTGATCACGTACTCCTTCGCGGGTCTGCGGGTGCTGCCCGGCGGCCCCGGCGACACCTCCAAGGCCAAGCGCGAGACGGTCGTCACCGAGGGCAGCGGCGGCATGCTGTCGGTGGCCGGCGGCAAGTGGACGACCTTCCGGCACATCGGCCGTACGGTCATGAGCAAGCTCGCCGCGCTGCCCGGCCGGCCGCTGGCCGAGGACATGGAGCCGATCGCGCATCTGCCGAAGAAGCTCCCGCTGCCCGGTATCGCCAACCCGAACGCGGTCGCGCACCGGCTGCTCGTCGACGGCGGTACGCCCGGCCCGCGGATGGCCCCGGAGACCGCGCGGCACCTCGCCACCCACTACGGCTCGCTGTCCTTCGACATCGCCCGGCTGGCGAACGAGAACCCGGCGCTGGCCGAGCGCATCCACCCCGACGCCCCGGAGATCTGGGCGCAGGTCGCCTACGCGCGCGATCACGAGTGGGCCGAGACGGTCGACGACGTGCTGCGCCGCCGCACCACCCTGATGATCCGCGGACTGGACACGGAGGACGTCCGGGCGAAGGTCAAGGACATGCTGGCGGGCTGACACCGGTCGGCCGTGGCCGGGAGCGGCTGACGGCACACCAGGACGTGTGCAGCGAGTGACGATGGGGCGGTCCACGGGGCCGCCCCATCGCCGTACGGCTGGGGCGGCCCGACCAGTCATAATGGCCTCAGACATCGGATGTCTGTGGGCGTGAACCGGGCGGGTCCAGCGGGGAGGTCGGCATGGCGGTCACCGACGAGGCGATCGAGAAGATCAAGGGCATGATCGTCTCCGGCGCGCTGCGGCCGGGCGACCGGCTGCCGAAGGAGAGCGAGCTGGCGGCCGAGCTCGGCCTGTCCCGCAACTCCCTGCGGGAGGCGGTGCGCGCGCTCTCCCTCATCCGCATCCTGGACGTGCGCCAGGGCGACGGCACCTATGTCACCAGCCTGGACCCCACCCTCCTGCTGGAGGCGATGAGTTTCGTGGTGGACTTCCACCGCGACGACACGGTGCTGGAGTTCCTCGCCGTCCGCCGGATCCTGGAGCCGGCCGCCACGGCCATGGCGGCCGACCGGATCCCGGCGGAGGAACTGGACGCCCTGGAGGCCCAGTTGAACGCGTTGGGGCCGGCCCCCTCGGTCGAGGATCTGGTCGCCTGCGACCTGGAGTTCCACCGCGGCATCGTGGCGGCCTCCGGCAACTCCGTGCTGTGCTCCCTGCTGGAGGGGCTGTCCGGGCCGACCACCCGGGCCAGGGTCTGGCGGGGGCTGACGCAGAAGGACGCGGTGACACGCACCCTCACCGAGCACCGGGCGATCCTCGGTGCGCTGCGCGACCGGGACGCGGAGGCGGCGCGGGCCTGGGCGACGGTGCACATCGCGAGCGTGGAGCAGTGGCTGCGCGCCTCGCTGTGAGGCGGGTGCCCACGCCCGGCCCGCGCCCGGCCCACGCCCGGCCCGCCCGCGCCCGCCGTCAGGCCGCGAAGCCGCCGTCCACCGCGATCGAGGCGCCCGTGATGTAGCGTCCGCCGTCGCCCGCCAGATGGGCCACCGTCGCCGCGACGTCCGCGCCCCGGCCGTACGCCCCCAGCGCGGTGAGCCCCGCCTGCATCGCCGCGCTGTCGCCGTCCGCGGGGTTCATGTCGGTGTCGATGGGCCCCGGGTGCACGAGGTTGGCGGTGATCCCGCGCGGCCCCAGTTCCCGGGCCAGGGTCCTGGTCAGGCCGGTGAGCGCGGCCTTGCTGGTGGCGTAGAGGCTGCCGCCGGGGAAGGCGACCCGCTCGGCCATACAGCTGCCGATGGAGATGATCCGTCCTCCCTCGGGCAGATGCGCCGCCGCGGCCTGCGCCGCCAGGAACGGCGCCCGGACATTGGTCCACAGCACCCGGTCGACATCGTCGAGGGCGATGTCCTCGAACGGCCCGAGCACGCCGATGCCCGCGTTGTTCACCAGGATGTCCAGCCGCCCGAACCGGTCGACGGCGCCGGCCACCGAGGCCCGCACGGCTTCCGCGTCGCCACTGTCGGCCCGTACCGCCCAGGCCTGTCCCCCGGCCCGCTCGATCTCCTTGACCACCTGCGCGGCCAGGTCCTGCCCGCTCCGGAAGGTCAGGGCCACCGCCGCGCCGTCGGCGGCCAGCCGCAGCGCGATCGCCCGGCCGATCCCCCGGCTGCCGCCGGTCACCAGCGCCACCTTGCCGGCCAGCGGCCGGACGCCGTTCCCCGCCACCGTCGTCTCCGTCAGCACCGTCGCCGTCATCGTCATCACCTTCGTATCGAGTCGTCCGTGGCCGGGCGCAGCCGTGCGGAATGCCGTGCTTCCGTAGCCGTGCTTCCGTGGCTTCCGCAGGGGCGGCGCCGTGTCGCGGGGGTTGCTCCGCGGTACGACTCGATCTTCCGGCGCGGCGGGCGCCGTGGCTGGCGGAATCCGGACGCCGTGTCAGCGGCCCGGGAACTCCGCTGCCGGCGGCGCCCCGACCCCGTAGACCCGCCCGGCCGTTCCCCCGAAGACGTCCGACCGTTCCGCCGCCGCGAGTTGTCCGGTGGCCGCCTCCGCGAGCGCGACGACGTCCTCGTAGCCGGCGGCCAGGGTGCACACCGGCCAGTCGGAGCCGAACATCACCCGGCCGGGGCCGAAGGCGTCCAGGACGTGCCGGGCGTAGGGCAGGATCTGCTGCGGCCGCCAGGCGTCCCAGTCGGCCTCGGTGACCAGCCCGGACAGCTTGCAGCTGACGTTCGGCAGCGGGGCGAGGGCGGTGACGGCGTCCGCCCACGGCTGCCACTCCCCCGAGGCGACCGGCGGTTTGCCGGCGTGGTCGAGTACGAACGCCAGCTGGGGCAGGGCACGTACCGCGGTGTGCGCGGCGGGCAGTTCACGCGGGGTGACCAGCAGGTCGTAGACCAGTCCGGCGTCGGCCAGGACGCCCAGGCCGCGCAGCACGTCGGGGCGGGTGAGCCAGTCGGGGTCCGGTTCGTCCTGTACCTGGTGCCGGATGCCCACCAGCCCCGCGGGCAGCGCCGTCAGCACCTCGGCGAGCGCCGGATCGCGGAGATCGGCCCAACCGACGACGCCGGTGACCGGCCCCTCCCCCGCCGCGAGGGTGAGCAGTTCGGCGGTCTCCTCGTACGAGGACGACGACTGGACGAGGAGCGTGCCGTCGACGCCGTGCGCGGTCAGATGCGGGATGAGGTCGGACAGCGCGTAGCTGCGGCGGATCGGATCGGCCCAGGGGCCGTCCATCCAGGGCTGTTCGCGCCGGCTGAGGTCCCACAGGTGGTGATGGGCGTCGATACGCATCGGGGCGCGCTCCGGGATCGGGCTCAGTCGTTCAGGGGCAGCGGCAGATCGGGGTCGAGCAGACCGCGGGCGACGAGCGTATGCCAGAGCGCGTCCGGGATGTCATGGGTGAACAGCCGGGCGTTCTCGGCCATTTCGGCCGGTGTGGCGGCGCCGACCACGGCCGCGGCGACGGCACGGTGCCCGAAGGGGAAGCGGAGCGCCACCGCTTTGAGGGGCACATCGAACTCCCCGCAGACGGACGCAAGTTGACGGGCCCGGTCGAGCACGGGGGCAGGCGCCGGTGCGTAGTTGTAGGGCGCGCCGGGTGACGGGTCGGCCAGCAGACCGGAGTTGTAGACGCCGCCGACGACGACCGAGGTGCCGCGGCGGACGCAGACCGGCAGCAGGTCGTCGACGGCGGTGCGCTCCAGCAGGGTCCAGCGGCCGGCGCAGAGCACCACGTCGACGTCGAGGTCGGCGACCAGACGGGCGAGCACATCGCTGTGGTTCATGCCGAACCCGATGGCCCGGACCGTCCCCTGGGCGCGCAGCTCGGCAAGGGCCGGGAAGCCGGTCTCGTACACCTCGCGCAGCCGGCCCTCGACGTCGTGCAGCAGGACGATGTCGACGGCGTCCACCCCGAGCCGGGTCAGCGACCCTTCGAGCGTGGCACGGATGCCGTCGCGGGAGAGGTCCCACATGCGGGCCCGCGCGGGGGTGTCCACGAAGCCCTCGCCCGCCGCGCGCTCCCCCGGGGCGAGCGGCCGCAGCCGGCGGCCGACCTTGGTGGAGAGGGTGCAGCGGACCCGGTCGTGGTCCCGCAGCGCCCGGCCGAGGCGCTCCTCGGAGAGGCCCACGCCGTAGTGGGGCGCGGTGTCGAAGTAGTGGGCGCCGGTGGCGAGGGCGGTGCGGACGACCTCGCGCGCCTGCGCCTCGGGGACGGCGCGGTAGAGGTTGCCGAGCGGCGCACAGCCCAGCCCCAGGGGCGGGACGGTGACGCCGCTGTGCCCCAACTCCCGTGGCCCGTAGGGGGGATAGCGCATGGCGGCGCTCAGTCCTGCTTCTCGCCGCTGGTGAAGCGGGAGATGACCAGGGCGACGATGATGATCAGGCCGTTGAGGAACTGCGTCCACAGGGGCGGCACCCCGGCCAGCGTCATCACATTGATCACGAGCTGGAGGGTGAGGACCCCGGTGAGCGCGCCGAAGAGCGTGCCACGGCCGCCCTTGAGGCCGATGCCGCCGATCACCGCGGCGGCGAAGACCTGGAAGATCCAGCCGTTGCCCTGGCTCGCGGACACCGCGCCGTAGTGGCCGGTGTAGAGAATCCCCGCGAAGGCGGCGAGCACCCCGCCGAGCGTCAGCACGGTCCAGGTGAGGCGGTCCACCCGGATGCCGGCCGCGCGGGCCGCCTCCGGGTTGCCGCCCACCGCGTACAGCGCCCGCCCGTGCCGGAGACAGCCCAGAGCGGCGCCGCCGAGGGCGAAGAGAACGAGGCAGATCCATACGGCGGCCGGGATGCCCAGCCAGTCGGCCTTGCCCAGATAGGCGAAGGAGTCGGGGACGTCGCCGATGGACTGGCCCTCGGAGATGCCCACTTGCAGTCCGCGCAGCATGGTCAGCATGCCGAGGGTGGCGATGAAGCCGTTGACCCGCAGGGTGAGGATCAGGAAGCCGTTGGTGGCGCCGACGGCCGCGCCCACGGCCAGGCAGAGCGGGACCGCCGTCCAGGAGGGGAGGAGCCCCAGCCCGGCGAAGCGGGCGCCGTGTGCGGGCGTCACCAGCCACAGGGCGAGTACCGGGGCCAGGCCGATGGTCGACTCCAGCGACAGATCCATCCGCCCGCTGATCAGGATGAGCGCCTCACCGAGCACCAGCAGGCCCAGCTCGGTGGACTGCTGGACCACGCCGATGAGGTTGTCCCCGGTGAGGAACGCGGGCGAGACGATGAAGCCGATGAGGCCCAGCACGAAGATCACCGGCACCAGGGAGAGGTCCCGCCAGCGGCCCGGGCCGATCCGGGGCCGGCGGCGTGGTGCGGCGGTGCCGGGACGCCGGGTGGCCGGCGGCGAGGCGGTCTCGGTCATGGGGCGGTCCCTTCCGTTCCGTCTGTGGCGGGGTGGGCCGGTGCGGCGGGCTGACCGGTGTCCGGTGCGGCGGGTCCGGCCGGTGCGGCGGGTCCGGCCGGTGCGGCGGGTCCGGCCGGTGCGGCAAAGCGGTCCGGTGCGGCGGTCCGGCCGGTGTCCGGCGAACCGTCCGGGCCGCCGGTGGCCGTCATGCCCTCCATGGCGGCGACCAGTTCGTGGTCGTGCCAGCCGGCCGCGAACTCGGCGGTCACCCGGCCGTGGAAGACCGCCAGCACCCGGTCGCAGATCCGCAGGTCGTCCAGCTCGTCGGAGACGATCACGACGCCGCTCCCCCGGTCGGCGACCTCCCGTACGACGCCCAGCAGCGCCTCCTTGGACCGGACGTCGACGCCGTTGGTGGGCCGGACGGCCACCAGCACCGCGGGATCGCGGGCCAGCGCACGGGCGACCACCACCTTCTGCTGGTTGCCGCCGGAGAGTCCGGACACCGGCTGGCCGGGCCCGGTCGTCCTGATGTCCAGTGCGGCGATCATCCGGCGGGCGAACTCGCGGGTCCGGGAGGGCAGGACCGTGCCCAGCGGGCCGAGCCGGCCGGTCACGGTCAGGGTGGCGTTCTCGGCGACGCTGCGGCCCGGGACGAGTCCCTCGCGGTGCCGGTCCTCGGGGACGTAGCCGATGCCCGCGTCGAGGGCGTGCGGCACGCTGCCGGTGCGGACCGGCCGCCCGCACACCGTGAGCCGGCCGCCGTCCGGGGCGCGCAGCCCGGCCAGGGTCTGCCCGATCGCGGTGCCGCCGCCGGCCGCGCCGCCCGCGAGCCCCACCACCTCGCCGCCGCGTACGGTCAGATCGAGCGGAGCGAAGTGCCCGTCGACGGCCAGCCCTTCGGTCCGCAGCACCGCCTCCCGCAGGGTCCGCGCGCCCGCCCGCGGCTGCCGCGCGGCCGCCGCCTCCTCCCCCGTCATCGCCGCCACCAGCGCGTCCTCGGCCAGTGCGGGGACCGGCGCGGTCAGTACGTGCCGGGCGTCCCGGAAGACGGTGACGGTGTCGCACAGCTCGTGGACCTCCTGCAGATGGTGCGAGATGAACAGGAAGGCCACCCCCTGGTCGCGCAGCTCGCGCAGCTTGCCGAAGAGCCGGGCGATGCCGCGGGCGTCCAGCCGCGCGGTGGGCTCGTCGAGGACGAGCAGCCGGGCGCCGCACGACAGCGCCCGGGCGATCTCCACGAACTGCCGCTGCTCGACGCCGAGATCCTTGATCCGGGCGGCCGGGTCGGCCTCGACGCCGTACTCGGCGAGCAGTGCCCGGGCCCGCTCCCGCAGCGCCCGCCAGCGGATGGTGCGTCCGCCCGGGAAGCGGCCCAGGTAGAGGTTCTCCGCAACGGTCAGCTCCGGCACGGTCATCGACCTCTGGTGGACGCAGGCGACTCTGCGCCGCCAGGCGGCGGTGTCGCCCCAGGCGGGTGCGGGCACACCGTCGAAGGTGACGCGGCCGGCGTCCGGGCGTGCCATACCGGTCAGCACGGACACCAGCGTCGACTTGCCGGCGCCGTTGCGGCCGACGAGGGCGTGCGCCTCGCCGGGCCGTACGGTCAGCCGGACGCCGTCGAGGGCGACGGTGGGGCCGTAGCGTTTGACGATTCCCTCGGCGTGCACGGCCGCCGGCCGCTCGCCGGTCTCCGCGCCCATTACTGCTTCTTCTCCAGCTGATTGGCCCACAGCGCCTTGTCGTCGACGTTGCCCTTGGTGACCAGGGGGGCGGGCAGCTGGTCCTCCAGGCCGTTCTTGATCTTCACGATGGTCGAACCGTGGTCGGTGGGCCCCGGCCGGAACACCTTCCCGGCCAGGGCGGCCCGGGCGTAGTACAGCGCGTACTTGGCGTAGAGGTCGGCGGGCTGGGAGAGGGTGGCGTCGATCTTCCCGGCGCGGATCGCGTCCAGCTCGTCCGGTATGCCGTCGTTGGAGACGATGGTGAGGTGCCCGTCGGTGCCGGCCGGCCTGAGCAGCTTCTTCTGTTCCAGGAGGGCGAGCGTGGGCTGCAGGAAGGCGCCGCCGGCCTGCAGGTAGATGCCGTCGAGGTCCGGGTGCTGGGCGAGCAGGCTCTGCAGCTTGCCGGAGGCGACGTCACCCTTCCAGTCGGTGGCCAGCTCGTGCACGGTGATCCCGGGGTACTTCTGTCGCATGCAGGCGGCGAACGCCTCGGACCGGTCCCGGCCGTTGACCGAGCTGAGGTCGCCCTGGAGTTCGGCGACCCGGCCCCTGCCGCCCAGGCGTCGGCCGAGGTACTCGCAGGACTTCTCGCCGTAGGCGCGGTTGTCGGCGCGGACGACCATGTAGACGCTGCCCTCGTCGGGGCGGGTGTCCACGCTCACCACCGGGATCTTCTTCTCCGCCAGGCGCCGCAGCTCGGCGGAGATGGCGCCGGTGTCCTGCGGGGCCATCACGATCGCCTTCGCCCCCTGGCCGGTCAGCGCCTGGACGTCGGCGACGACCTTGGCGATGTCGTTCTGCGAGTTGGACAGCGGCAGCGCGGCCGGGCCGCCGTGGTCCAGGTCCTTTTCGAGGTACTGCTGGTAGGAATTCCAGAAGTCGGTGTCCGTACGGGGCACATCGATGCCGATCCTGCCGCCCGCGGTGTCGCTGCCGCGGTTGCAGCCGGTGAGCACGGCGGTGGCGAGCACCACGGCACAGGCGGCCGCGCCGGTGGTACGCAGTCTCATGGGTGGTCCTTCGGTCGTGGTGTGCGTCCCCCCACCCCCGAACCCACCCCCTTCAGCTGCGGCGGGAGGTGAGGGCGCAGGCGGCGGCGGTGGCAGCGGCCGCGATCAAGGCGGTGGCGGCGAGCGGCAGCCAGGGGGCGAGGACCGTGCCGTGGGCGGAGCCGGTGACCATGCCGGACAGGGCCGCGTTGGCGGGCGAGGCGCCCAGTACGAGCAGCAGCAGGGCGGCCGTCAGGCTCGCCGGGATGCCCCAGGCGGGGCTGCGCAGCACCGGCCAGTTGCTCAGCGCGCCGATCGCGATGCCCATCAGCAGGCACGTCAGCGCGGTGAGCAGCCCGGCAACGGCCGCGGGCAGGACCGGGACGGCCACCCGGTGGTCGTTGGAGCGCGGGTCGGCCAGCAGCGCGACCAGGCCCACGCCGACCACCGCGAGCACCAGCGCGGGGCCGGCCGCGGTCAGCACGGCGGCGAGGTGGGCCCGGTCGGGGCCGGCGGCCGCGGCCGCGCAATTGCGGGCGGCCGGCGGCTCGTTGGTGACGCAGATCCGGGTCAGCCATACGGCGACCGGCAGCAGACCGCCGGCGGCATAGCCGAACGAGCCGAGGATCGGGCTGCCGCCCTGCACACCGATGGCCAGCCAGGCGGCGTAGAGGATGACCGGGGGCAGCCAGCGGTGCGAGCCGATGAGCAGGGCCGCCTGGTAGCGGAGGAGAGCGGTCACGGGAGGGGCGCCTCGTCGGGTGCGGGGGTGGGGTGGTCTTCGGCGCCGGGGGCGGCGGTGTCGGGCGCGGAGGTTCCGGAGACGGCGGTTCCGGAGGTGGCGGTTCCGGAGGCGGCGCCGTCGTCCGACTCACGGGCGGCGGTGACCGCGCGGATGTGCCAGGGCGGGCGTGCGGTGAGCAGGGCGCGCAGTACGGCGTCGGAGTGGACGGCCGGGACCGTCAGCAGGGTCGTACCGTCCGGTCCCGGCGAGATCTCCGTTCCGCCGGGCAACTGTGGCGCTCCGGCGGGTGCCCGGTCCGGCCCGGCGGGCAGCACGCTGCCCGGTGCGCCCTCGGCCTCGATGGTCATCCGGGGACCGCTGACAGCCACCGGGCCCGCCGTCGGAGCGTGCGCGTCCTGGGCCAACACCCGCCCGTCCTCGACCCGGTAGCGGGCGTCGGCCGCGCCGGCCAGCCGCCGCGGGTCATGGTCGACGAAGACGACGGTGCCGCCGTCCGCGACCCGCTCGGCGACCGCCCGGTCGAGCACCTCACGCGCGCTGCGGTCCAGCCCCGTCCAGGCCTCGTCGAGCACCAGGAGCCCGGGCTCGGCGAGCAGCGCCTGGGCGACGGCCACCTTCTGGCTCGTCCCCATGGACAGCTCGGCCATCGGGGTCCGCGCATGCCCGGCCGCCCCGAAGCGGTCGAGCCACTCGGTGGCGCGGCGGGCCGCTTCGGGACCGCGCAGGCCGTGGATGCGACCGAGGTGGGTGAGGTAGCCGACGGCGGTGAAGGGCAGGGCGACCGGGAACCGTTCGGGCACATACGCGCTGCGCCGACGGCCGGTGATCCTTCCGGCGCTGGGCCGGTCGATCCCGGCCAGCAGCCGCAGCAGCGTGGACTTCCCGCTGCCGTTGGCCCCCTCGATACGCAGCAGCGCCGCCACGGGCACGTCGAGTTGCACCTCCCGCAGCACCCAGGGGCCCCGCACTCCGTAGCGCCGCCCCACCCCGTCCAGCCTCATGCGTTCCGGCCCCCCAGTCTCCCGGCGACTCCCGCCGCGCCCTCACCGCGCCGTCCCCGGCCGACCGCTCGTCCGACAGCAGCACCAGCACCGCCCGCGCCGCC
>NZ_SDIG01000181.1:0-11995 GCF_004122755.1 Streptomyces sp. TM32 | reverse complement strand
GGCCCGGCTTGAGGGGCCTGGCCGGATGGTGGCGCCCGAGCGGGCGGTTGGGGCCGTGGAACCCCCGCGGGTGGTGGTGCCGCAGCAGCCGGTTCGGGCGGCGGAGTCCCCGCAGCAGGTCCGGGCGATGGAACCGCCACAACAGGCTTGGGCGGTGGAGCCCGCACGGGCGGTGGCGCCGCCGGTGGAGCAGGTGCGACTGGTGCGACCGGTGCGAACGGCAGGACCGATGCCGCCGATGGAGCCGGTGCGGCCGGCCCCGCCAAGAAGCCCGTGGAAACTGGTCGGGCCCTTGAGACCGGTGCAGGGCCCGCCTTCCGGGGTGCCTTCGGGGATGCCGTCCGGGTCGCCGTCCGGGACGCCTTGCGTGATGCCCGCTGAGGCACCGTCCGGAGCGGACGCGGGAGCAGAGGCAGAAGCGGATGCCGGGACGGGGGCCGGGGCGGGCACGGCATCGGGCACCGTAGCGGTCGCCGCATCCTGCACCGCGTCAGGCACCGGAAATGGCGGGGGGATTGTCCCGGATACGGGGGAAACCGACAACCGCTCCACATCATCTGCACAACCCCGCGCCGTGGCCGGGGAACCGCAGGGGAGCGCCGCACATCCCCCTTTGTGCAGGCCAGTTCCCTTGCAACAAGCACCTCAGGCGGCACGGTAGACCCGGTGGAGCGCCATTTCCCGCCCCGTTAGAATTTCGGGCGGGGGCAGCGCAGCCGGTTGACCGGCCACCGGCCGTGCCGTTTCGGGGTCAGCCTTGGCGGTCGTCGGGCGAGGTCCCGACGCGTACAGCTGTAAGCGATCCGACGGAGACTCTTTTCATGTCCGAAGCCCGAACCGACACGACCCAGGCGCGCCCCCAGGAGGCATCCGCCCAGGCCGCCGAGGCCGCAAGCTCCGGCAGGCACCGTGGCCCGGCCGCCGCCGCGGAGCAGTCCGGCTCCGCCGCCCATGGCCGGCACCGCCGGGACAAGCAGCCGCAGGACGCGTAAGGCCGGTCCGGCGGTCCCGACCGCCGACCACACACCACGCCGTGGCCGCCACACCGCAATGCGCGGGTGGCGGCCACGGCTCGTCCGTAGGTGCGGCGCGCGGCCGGGCTCAGCCGTGTTTGAGGCCCAGCACCTCGGCCGCCGCGAAGGTCTCGTTCGCCGGGCGCTGCGCGTAATACGGCGTCAGCAGCTCGTCCAGCTCCGCGTAGCTGAACACCTCCTTCGCGGTGTCGAACTTGGCGGCGATCCGCGGCCGTTCGGCGATCGCGACCATGCCGCCGTGCACGACCAGCAGCTGCCCGTTGACCTGGGCGGCGGCCGGTGCGGCGAGATAGCCGACGAGCGGGGCGACGTGTTCCGGCGCGAGCGGGTCCAGGGCACCGTCCTCGGGCTCCTGGAAGCCGGCGAAGACGTCCTCGGTCATCCGGGTGCGGGCGCGCGGGCAGATCGCGTTGGCGGTCACGCCGTATTTGCCGAGCGCCAGCGCCGTGGAGGTGGTCAGGCCGACGATGCCGCCCTTGGCCGCCGCGTAGTTGGGCTGGCCCGCCGAGCCCGCGAGGAAGGCTTCGGAGGAGGTGTTGATGATGCGGCCGTGAACCGGGCCGCCGGCCGCCTTGGCGCGCTCGCGCCAGTGGACAGCGGCGAAGTGCGTGGTGTTGAAGTGGCCCTTGAGGTGGACGCGGATGACCGAGTCCCACTCGTCCTCGGTCATCGAGAACACCATCCGGTCGCGGAGAATGCCCGCGTTGTTGACCAGGATGTCGAGCTTTCCGTACGTCTCGATGGCCAGCTGTACCAGGGCGCGGGCCTGTGCGTGGTCGGCGACGTCACCGAGGTGGGCGACCGCCCGGCCGCCCGCCGCACGGATCTCGGCGACGACGTCCTCGGCGGGCGCGGCACTGGCCTCGCCGGAGCCGTCGCGGCCCGGCCGTCCGTAGTCGTTGACCACGACCTGTGCGCCGAGGCGGGCGAGTTCAAGGGCTTCTGCGCGGCCCAGGCCGCGCCCGGCACCGGTGACGATCGCGGTCAGGCCCTCCAGTGGCTGTGCCATTCCTGTCCTCTCCAGTCCAGTCCAGTCCGCTTGGAGCGAGGTGCGGGCGATGGTGCGGGGGGGCGGTGTGACCCCCTTGGGGCCGGGGGCGGTCAGATTTCGATGCAGGTGCGCAGTGCGGTGCCGGAGCGCATCTGGTCCAGGGCGTCATTGATCTCGGCCAGTTGGACACGGTGGGTGATCAGGCCTTCCAGGTCGATCCGGCCGGCTCGCCACAGGGCGATGGCCCGCTCGTAGGAGCGCAGCACGTCCGCGCCGCCGTACAGGGACGGCAGGATCCGCTTCTCGTCGAAGAACAGCTCGAACATGTTGACCTGGAAGGTGTCGTCCATGGCGCCCGCGCCGACCACACACAGCGTGCCGCCGCGCCGGGTCATCTCGTAGGCCGTACGGGCGGTGGCGGACTTGCCGACCACCTCGAAGACGTAGTCGAAGCCCTCCCCCGCGGTGATCCGGGCCTTGGCGTCGGCGAACTCCTCCGGGGCGACGGCTTCGGTGGCGCCGAAGCGGAGCGCGGCCTCCCGGCGGGCCGGCACCGGGTCGACGGCGATGATCTCGGCCGCCCCGCAGGCCTTCGCACCCTGGATGACGGATATCCCGACACCGCCGCAGCCGATCACCGCGACCGAGGACGCGGCAGCCACCTTGGCCGTGTTGAGGGCGGCGCCGAGCCCGGTGGTGACACCGCAGCCGATCAGCGCGGCGATCTCGTACGGGACGTCGTCCGGGATCGGCACCGCGCAGTTGGCGGGGACCACGACCTCCTCGGCGAAGGTGCCGGTGCCGGCGAAGCCGAAGACGTCCCCGCCGGGGCGCCGGAAGTTGGGCGTGCCGGCGTTCATGAATCCGGCCAGGCACAGATGGGTCTGGCCGCGCTTGCAGGACGGACAGCTGCCGCACGCGGGCAGCCAGCACATCAGCACGCGGTCGCCCCGGCCGAGCCCGGTGACGCCGTCGCCGACGTCGAGGATCTCCCCCGCGCCCTCGTGCCCCGGGACGAACGGGGCGGGCTGGGGCAGCACCCCGCTCATCGCCGAGAGGTCGGAGTGGCACAGCCCGGTCGCCCGGATCCGGATCCTGACCTTGCCGGGGCCGAAGCCCACCGCCTCGATGTCGTCGAGGACTTCGAGCTTGTCCTGGCCTGTCTCGTGCTGTACGGCTGCGCGCATGTCACGGCTCCTCTCGGTTGGGTGGCTGCCCCGATTGCCCTGGCTCCCCTGACTTCCCTGGCTCCTCCGACCGGCCCGGCCGCTGCCCTAGTTGTGCGCCACCACGGTGTCCGCCAGAACGGGTGCGTCGTCGCGGTCGGCCGCCGTCACCGACACCTGCACCCGCCCCGGCTCCCGCCACATACGGAGGCGCAGCGTCTCGCCCGGGAAGACGACGCCGGCGAACCGGGTGGCATACGACGTCACCCGGGAGACCTCGCCCCCGAGCACCGTGTCGACCACGGCCTTGAGGGTCACCCCGTAGGTGCACAGCCCGTGCAGAATCGGCCGGTCGAAGCCGGCGAGCGCGGCGAACTCCGGATCGGCGTGCAACGGGTTCCAGTCGCCGGAGAGACGGTAGAGCAGCGCCTGGTCCTCGCGGATCCGGCGCTCGGTGTGCAGGTCCGGGGCGCGCTCGGGGAGTTCGAGGCGTGCGGAGGGGCCGCGTTCGCCGCCGAAGCCGCCCCCACCGCGGACGAAGATCTGGGTGTCGCAGGTCCACAACGGACCGTCCTCGTCGGCGATTTCGGAGCGCAGCACGATGACCGCGGCCTTGCCCTTGTCGTACACGGCGGGGACGGAGGAGGTCTGGGTGGCACGGCCACGCACGGGGAGGGGGCGGTGCACGGTGACGGTCTGACCGCCGTGCAGGACCTTGGCGAGGTCGACGTCGATACCGGGGGCGGAGAGCCCGCCGGCGAGGGCCATCCCCCCGCCCGCGACGGTGGCGAAGCTGGGCAGGACGTGCAGTGCGCTCTCCAGGGTGTAGCGCAGTTCGTCCGGGTCGGTAGCGGGGTGCGGCTTCTCCGGCGTGGCCGCGCCGGCGCCGATACCGAGGTGGTAGAGCTGGACGTCCTTGTGGTCCCAGGTGAGTTCGGTGATCCGCGGCTCGGCGGAGGTGGCCTTGGCGGCGTCGATGGGCATGGGGCTGATGGCTCCTTCACCACGGCGGGAAGACCCCGGCCCGGCCGTCCGCACCGTCGACCGGACCGGGGTCGTATCTGGTCGGCCACGGCCGCGCTCCGACCGCGCACAGGGCGCACTTCTAGAACGCGTTCTAGCCGATGGGTCTCATGTATAGCCGATCCGTCCGGGACCTGGAAGACCCTGACGTGTTGTCAGATTCGGGCGCGGTCACTGCTCCCCCGCCCCGCGCCCCCGGCGTAAAACGCGCACGCCCATGACATTTGTCAGGGGGCATCGCCCACATTCGCCCCTACCTCGCGAGGGCCACTCTCCGTAACGTCGACGTCGGACAGAAGGAAGGCGGGGCGGGCATGGCACGGACGACAGGACCGGGCGGCACGGCACACACGGCAGAGGACGTCGCCGCACACACGGCAGAGGGCGCCGCGGCGGTGAAATTCTCCGGGGTGACGCGGAGTTATGGCGCGGTGCGGGCGGCGGACGGCCTGGATCTGACGATCGCGGCTGCGCGCGACACGGACTCCGGCCCGTGCCGGCCCAGGTGGGCGGAGCGCAAGGCGGACGAGGGGCCGGGGAAGTACGCCTTCCTTCCGTGGCTGCTGATGGGCATGGGCGCGTTCTCCAACGTCGTCGAGGGCAAGACGGGCAACCCCTGGCTGGCCGGGCTCGGGCTGCTCGCCTTCAACTCCGTCTACATCACGGTCGTGTGGACCTCGTTCAACCCCCGGCTGCGCCACTCCCGCCGGCCGCTGTACGCGCTGGGGGTGCTGACCGCCATCACCTTCGCCATCGCCCTCGGGTTCGGCGGCGACTGGTTCCTGTTCTTTCCGCTGCTGTCGCTGGCCTCCGGTACGGTCCGCGCGCTGCGCGGCAAGAAGCTGGCGGCGTGGCTGATCGCGCTCAGCGGCGCGGCCGGGTATCTGACCGGCTGGGACAACGGCGGCCCGGGCGCGTTCGGCGTCGGCTACGGCACCTTCCTCTCCGGCACGGTGACCGCCACGGTCCTGAGCCTCTTCGACACCATCCAGGAGCTCAACACCACCCGCCAGGAACTGGCCCGCAGCGCCGTCGAGAAGGAACGGCTGCGCTTCTCCCGCGATCTGCACGACCTGCTGGGCCACACCCTGTCCGTCGTGGTGGTCAAGGCCGAGGCGGTCCGCCGGCTGGCGCCGCGCAATCTGGACGGAGCCCTCGCCCAGGCCGCCGACATCGAGGCCGTCGGTCGGCAGGCGCTGACCGAGATCCGCGAGGCGGTCACCGGCTACCGCGAGGGCAGCCTGAGCACCGAACTCGACCGTGCCCGTTCGGTGCTGGAGGCGGCCGGCATCGAACCCCTCGTACGCCAGGCCGGGCCGCCACTGCCCCCGCAGGCCGGCGCGCTGCTGGGCTGGGTGGTCCGCGAGGGCGTCACCAACACCGTCCGGCACAGTGGGGCCACCCACTGCGAGATCTCCGTCCACGCCGATGAGGAGCGGGTACGGCTGGCGATCACGGATGACGGGCGCGGTCCCGGGGGTTCCGGTGCGGGCGGCACCGGCCTGAAGGGGCTGACCGAGCGCCTGGCCGCGGCGGGCGGCACCCTGCACAGCGGCCCGGACGGCCGGCGCGGCTTCCGCGTCACGGCCGAACTGCCGGTCGGGACGGGCGATGTGGCGGTCGGCACGGGCGATGTGGCGGGGGCGGAGGAGGCGCGTTGAAGCCCTCCGTTCGGCCGCCCGGCAGGGCCGCTGCCCAGGGGCTGTCCGCTGGCTACTCTGGCGCCATGACTGACGCGCCCGGCGAGCCCCCCGTGAGAAGCATCAAGGTCCTCCTCGCCGAGGACCAGGGCATGATGCGGGGCGCGCTGGCGCTGCTGCTCGACCTGGAAGCGGACATGCAGGTCGTGGCCCAGGTCGCGGCGGGCGATCAGATCGTCGCCTCCGCACTGGACACCCGCCCCGACATCGCCCTCCTGGACATCGAACTCCCCGGCCGCAGCGGCCTGGACGCCGCGGCCGACCTGCGTGCCCAGCTGCCCTCCTGCAAGGTGCTCATCGTGACGACCTTCGGCCGGCCCGGCTATCTGCGGCGCGCGATGGAGGCCGGGGCGTCCGGATTCCTGGTCAAGGACGGCCCGGTGGAGGACCTGGCAGCGGCGATCCGACGGGTGCTGGCCGGCGAGCGGGTCATCGACCCCGGCCTCGCCGCGGCGGCCCTGAGTGCCGGGCCCAACCCGCTGACCCAGCGCGAGCGGGACGTCCTCACCGCCGCCGTGGACGGCGCCACGGTCGCCGACATCGCCGGAAAGCTCCACCTCTCGCAGGCCACCGTCCGCAACTACCTCTCCGCGGCGATCGGCAAGACCGGCACCCGCAACCGTATGGAGGCGGTCCGGGCGGCGCGGCAGAACGGGTGGCTGTAGCGGAGGGGCGGGGAGCGGGGTGCGCGGCGCCCCGGGAGCCGGCGGAAACGGCCGGCCGTGGCCGGAAGCCGCGGCGGCAGAGGGGCCGTTGCCTGCCGCGGCGGAAGGACCGGTGCCGCCGCAGAGGGATCGTTTGCGCCTCAGCCGTGCGCGGCGTCCGCCCGTCGTCGCGGCAGCGCCACGATCATCAGCACCAGGCTGACCAGCAGGATCAGCGAGCCGACCTGGAAGGCCAGACCGTAGCCGTCCGCCATGGCCTGCGGGCTGTTGTCCGCCTCGGTACGGGACGCCGCGACGGTGGACAGGACCGACAGGCCCAGCGCACCGCCCATCTGGCGGGAGGTGTTGATCAGGCCGGAGACCAGTCCCTGGTCGGCCGGGTCGGCGCCGGAGGTGGCGATGGAGGCGATCGGGGTCGCGGTCAGGCCCGCGCCCAGCGCCATCAGGATGCCCGGACCGAGGATCGTCCCGAGGTAGCTGCCGTGCACGTCCATCGTGCCCTGCCAGACCATGCCGGCCGCCGAGATCCCCGCACCGGTGATGGCCAGGGTCTTGGCACCCACACGGTTCATCAGCCGCGGCGCGATCTTGGAACCCAGGACGATGGACAGCGAGTGCGGGATGAAGGAGAGCCCGGCCTGCAAGGGCCGGTAGCCCAGCACGTTCTGCACGTACAGCGACAGGAAGTACCACATCGAGAACATCGCGGCGCCGGCCAGCACCATCGCGGCGTTCGCCGACGAGACCGAGCGCAGCCGGAAGAGCCCCAGCGGCATCAGCGGGGCCTTCGCCCGCGCCTCGACCGCGAGGAACGCCGCGATCACGATCAGCCCGGCGGCCAGCGGCAGCAGCGCGGACGCCGAGGCCCAGCCGTCCGTCTCGGTCTGCACGATGCCGTACGCCACCAGCGCCAGCCCGCCGGTGACCAGCAGCGCACCGGGTACATCGAGCCGCCGTCCGGTGCCCTGCCGGCTCTCGGTGAGCCACAGCACGGCACCCGCCAGCACCAGCGCCCCCACCGGCACATTGATCAGCAACACCCAGCGCCAGGACAGGGATTCGGTGAGCACCCCGCCGACCAGGCCGCCCACCGCGCCACCGCCGGCGCCGACCGCCGTCCAGGTGCCGATGGCGCGGGTACGGGCCGGGCCGGTCGGGAACGACGTGGTCAGGATCGTGAGGGTGGCCGGCGAGAGCACGGCGGCGCCGACGCCCTGCACCGTACGCGCCGCGATCAGCTGCCAGGGCTGCTGCGCCAGCCCGCCGCCCAGGCTCGCGATCGTGAACAGGGCCAGCCCCAGGACGAAGATGCGCTTGCGGCCGAACAGATCGGCGGCCCGCCCGCCGAGCAGCATGAACCCCGCGAAGGTGATGACGTAGGCGTTGACGATCCACTGCAGTCCCAGCTCGCTCAGGCCCAGGCCGGTCCGCATGGCGGGCAGCGCCACATTCACCACGGAGACGTCCAGCACCACCAGGAACTGCCCCGCGCACACCAGCAGCATTACCAGCCAGGCCGGGGCTGTCGTACGGCGCGCGGTATCGGGCAGCGTGGCGGGGGCGGTTATCGGCGGCATGGGCACCATGCTCGCATTCGGCGCTCGAACACCGCATCGGGATTTCGACGCACCTGGCACCTGACGGGAGATGTAGGACGAAGGGCGGAGAAAAGCGGGGGCAGGGATCCCCCCGCCCTCACCGCCGCAGCACCGTGACCACCGCGGCCCCGCCCAGGCCGATGTTGTGTGCCAGGCCCACCCGGGCGCCGGGGACCTGGCGCTCGCCCGCGGTGCCGCGGAGCTGCCAGACCAGCTCGGCGGCCTGCGCCAGCCCCGTCGCCCCCAGCGGGTGGCCCTTGGAGATCAGCCCGCCGGACGGGTTGACCACCCAGCGGCCGCCATGGGTCGTGGCACCGTCGGCGACCAGCTTTCCCGACTCGCCTTCCGCGCACATCCCCAGGGCCTCGTACGTCAGCAGCTCATTGACCGAGAAACAGTCGTGCAGCTCGATCACGTCCACGTCCTCGATGCCGAGACCGCCGGCCGCATACGCCTGCCGGGCCGCGGCCCGGGACATCGGCCGGCCGACGACATCGATGCAGGAGCCCGAGGCGAAGCTGTCCCCGGTGTCCGTCGTCATGGCCTGTGCGGCGATCTCCACCGCCCGGTCGGCCAGCCCGTGTTCCGCGACGAACCGCTCGGAGACGACCACGGCCGCGGCGGCCCCGTCCGAGGTCGGTGAGCACTGGAGCCTGGTCAGCGGCCGGTGGATGGTCTTGGCGGCGAGCACCTCCTCGACCGTGTACGCCTCCTGGAACTGGGCGTACGGGTTGTGGACGGAGTGCCGGTGGTTCTTGGCGCCGACCGCGGCGAGCTGTTCGGCGGTGGTGCCGTAGCGCTCCATGTGCTCGCGGGCCGCATTGCCGAAGAGCTGTGCGGTGGGCGGGGTCTGCGCGAAGCCGTGGGCAGCGGCCATCACGCCGTAGTGGCGGGCCACCGGAGACGTCCGGAAATCGCCGCTGTCGGCGCCGCCGCCCAGTGCGCCGCGCTTCATCTTCTCGAAGCCGAGGGCCAGCACACAGTCGTTCAGGCCGCCCGCGACGAACTGGCGGGCCATCATCAGCGCGGTGGCGCCGGTCGCGCAGTTGTTGTTGACGTTGTAGACGGGAACGCCGGTCAGGCCCAGTTCGTAGGCGGCGCGCTGGCCGGCCGTCGAGGCCTGGAAGCAGTAGCCGGCCGGCACCTGCTCGACGGCCTCGTAACCGATCCCGGCGTCCGCGAGCGCCGCGGTGCCCGCCTCCTTCACCAGGTCCCAGTACTGCCGGTCCTCGGTCTCGGGCTTGACGAACCGGGTCATCCCGACCCCGACGATGTACGCCTTGCCAGTCATGCATGTCCTCCTGGGAGCGGTCGGGCCAGGGTCAGATCAGCGGGCGGGGCTCCGGGTCGCGTGGCAGGCCGAGCAGCCGCTCCGCGACCACGTTCAGCTGTACCTGGGTGGTGCCGCCGGCGATGGTCAGACAGCGGGACATCAAGAATCCGTGCAGCGCCCGCTCACCGGCGCCTTCGCGCACCGCACCGGCCGGGCCGAGCAGCTCCAGCGCCAGCTCGGCGGTCTTCTGCTGGTGCGGGGTCTGCACCAGCTTGCGGACGCTGGCGCCGGCCCCCGGCTCCAGCCCCGACACCTGCTGGAGCGTGGTGCGCAGCCCGATGCAGCCCAGGGCGTGCGCCTCGGCCGCCAGCGCGCCCAGCCGCACCCGCACCGTCGCGTCCAGCTCGCCGGCCCGGACGAGGAGCTGCTCCAGCCCGGTGTCGAAGGTCAACTGGTCGGCCATGTGGACGCGTTCGTTGTCCAGGGTGGTGCGGGCCACCTTCCAGCCGTCGTCGACCTCGCCGACCACCGCATCGGCCGGCACCAGCACGTCGTCGAAGTAGACCTCGTTGAAGAGGGCGTCGCCGGTGATCTCCTTCAGCGGGCGGACGTCGATCCCGGGCGTCTTCATGTCGACGACGAAGAAGGTCAGCCCCTTGCGCTTGGGGACGTCGGGGTCGGTGCGGGCGAGCAGGATGCCATGGCCCGCCCACTGGGCGGCCGAGGTCCACACCTTCTGGCCGTTGATCCGCCAGCCGCCGCCCGCCACCCGCTCGGCGCGGGTCCGCAGGGCGGCCAGGTCCGAGCCGGCCTCCGGCTCGGAGAACAGCTGGCACCACAGCAGGTCGCCGCGCAGCGTCGGCAGCAGATAGCGCTCCTGCTGCTCCCGGGTGCCGTGGGCGAGCAGCGCGGGGACCACCCAGGTGGCGATGCCCAGATCGCTGATCCTGACCTCGGCGGCGGCCAACTCCTGCTGGATGGCGAGCTGTTGGACGGGCCCCGCGCCCAGCCCGTACGGCTTGGGCAGATGCGGCGCGGCGTAGCCGGTGGGGGCCAGGGCGCGGCGTACGGCCGCCGGGTCGAGGCCGCGTACGCCGTCGATGACCGCACGGGCCCCGGCGCGGTACTCCGCCGCCTCGGCGGGGAGTTCCAGCCGCAGCGCGCGCCGGGCGCCGCCGGCAGCGAGGTGGGCGGCGCGCAGCCGGTGGGTGTCGCCGCCGCCGAGCAGCGCGCGGGCCACCAGGGCCCGGCGCAGCTGGAGATGGGCGTCGTGTTCCCAGGTGAAGCCGGTGCCGCCGAGGATCTGGATGCAGTCCTTGGCGCAGCCTACGGCGGCATCCAGGGCGGTCGCGGTGGCCAGCGCCGCGACCAGTGAACGGACCTCGGGCGGCTCGTCCAGGGCCCGGGCCGCGTCCCAGACCAGGGCACGGGCCTGTTCACAGCGGACGAGCATGTCGGCGCAGAGGTGCTTGATCGCCTGGAACTGGCCGATGGGACGGCCGAACTGCTCGCGTACCGCGGCGTGCCGGGTGGCGGTGTGCAGCGCCCAGGCGGCCGTGCCGCAGCCCTCGGCGGCGAACAGCACCCCGGCCAGGTCGCGGACCAGGTCGCCGTCGACCGCCAGCAGCCGGTCGGCCGGCACCAGGGCCCGCTCGGCGCGCACCTCGGCGGTCGGCCGGGTCGGGTCGGCGCTCTCCTGCACGCGTACGGTCAGCGCCCCGGCGTCGACGGCGAGCCAGACCGGTCCGACCGGGGTCCGCGCGGCCAGCACGAGCAGGTCCGCTTCGGCGCCGGCGAGGACCGGGGGCGCGGTGCCGTCCAGGACGTACCCGCCGGCCTCCTCTACTGCGGTGAGCGCACCCGCGTCGAGTGCGACGGCGCCGACGCGGGCGCCGGTGGTGAGCTCCCGGACGAGGTGCCGGAGGCCGCCGCGGTGCAACAGCTCGGCGGCCAGGACGGTGGGCAGATACGGGCCGGGGAACGCGGCGCGGCCCAACTCCTCCAGCACCACGGCGAGGTCGAGGAGGTCACCGCCACCGCCGCCGTCGGCCTCGGGGAGGTGCAGCCCGAGCAGCCCCTGCGCGGCCAGCCCGCCCCAGCAGGCGAGCCGCCCCTGCTCTCCCGGGGCGGCGTCGAGCAGCTTGTGCACTTCTTCGGGCGGCATGGCCCGCGCGGCCCAGCCCGCCACCGCCTCGGCCAGGTCACGTTGCTCTTGCGTGATTCCGATGCCCATGCGGGGCAGGCTAGAACACGTTTCATTCTGACGGAAGGTCAGGTGCGGCGATACGGCGGGAGGTGCCGCTCCCGGAGCCCCGGGAGGACACCCCGGCCCTCGCCACCCTCACCCCTGGGGCCGTCAGCCGCCCCGCAAGCGCCCCCGGGCGCCCCCCGGGGAGAACCCCACGAATTCACCAGGGAAGGCTCCGGACGCACTCAGGAAACGGTCCGGTGAATTCCGCCCGTCTCACTATTCCCTCTCGCTCACCCCTCCCCGATGCCCAGAGCGGCAAATTCGCATGCGGGGGAGTAGAGGGGGAGAGGAGCC